>PMLC01000028.1 GCA_003158745.1 Acidobacteriota bacterium | reverse complement strand
GAGCCAGGCAGTCTCCGGTCGGGCTACGCCCTCCCTCCGCCTGCCTGGCTCATCAACCCTCCGAAGTGGTCCACTTTTCGACCGCCCTGCCGGTACACTCTTCCACCGCCCTTGACAACGCCCGGCTGTTCGAATCGTCCCAGTACCGCCAGCTCATCCGCGAGACGTTGCGCTTGATCGCGTTCGACAAGTCACGAGGCGGCTGAAGATCGAAGAGCCGGTCCACGGTAACCGGGTCACAGACCGACTCCCACAGCTCGTCGAAGTCGTCGAGATCCGGGTTCGGCGAGAGGTACTTCAAGAGGTCGCCATGCCCGAACATGACGGCGAGTTCGATCGCCGAGCTGCGGTCACCGTCATCATCCTCGTCCTCGCTCGAATACCTCAGGCTTGGGACTCGGCGATGTGAATCTGCGCCAGCCCACACGAGCAGCGCCACCGCCTTCTCGCGGTCCTCCCACACGGCTTCGCCCAACGCAAGCGCCAGCGCATTGGCCACCCGGGGCTCTTCGTGATGCCGTTTGGCCCACCCATACGCTGGCTTGTTACGGGTCGACTCTGAGAGGTAGTAGGCGAGGCTTCCGTCTCGTGTCAAATCCAGGCCGAGATCCCAGAAACGCTCCATCAACGAGAGCTGATAGGTGCCAAGCACGGCATCCGGATCGGTCGCCGTCGGGTCGGCACCCCACGCCAGGAGCAGGTCGACATAGTCCCAAGCCCGGCGGCGAAGCGCGAGGTTCAAGGGCGACTGGGGTTCCAGCTCAGCCCGATACCCGTTGCACAACAGCAGGAAGGTCAGGTCATACTGGCCGGACTCGATCGCCACCGAGAGCGGCGTCCCCGGGCACTGCCACGGCTCTTCATCGCGATGTGCGACCTGGATCGGATGCCCCGCGGCGATCCAGCGCTCAACCGCGTAGATGCGCCCGGCCTTGCACAGGTTCATCAGGTCTGCGATCTGGCGTTCGTCCCCTGTGACCCGGAGAGGGCGCCCGCGCACAGGGGGCTTGGGATCGCTGCGTGGGTCTACGAACATTGGCCCATAAGGCACGATATCATCGCTATTGCTGTTAGAGCGGTGGCCTAGGCGCGATGCACATTCGCAACCCCGAATCCGAACTCAGATGCCAAGTGCACGGCAGACACTGAGTCGGGTTCTTGCAAAGCGTTTCGCCCTTTTGCGCGCCCTGGGGAACCGGGCCCGGGAACCTGGGTGGCCTGTACCGCCATCCCTGCGGGGCTCAGCGCTTGTTTACCGTCAATAGTCTGATGGCTTCGCCCAGTAGCGCATCGAGGGGCTTCCGGGAATCTACTCCCACTGGGGTGGGGACATCTTCTTTGGGACGGATGCGTACATGCAGGTATTGATCCGCCACCTTGCGTGATTGGGCCTGCAACTCCGTCATCAGTTCCTTGAATGACCTGGACCCTTGATATCTGTCCACAACCTCCGCGAACGTACCGAATCCGAAGATGGGTGGGACGTGGTCGATAATCGCCCTAACAAGCATCGCAACAGCGATGACGCAACCGGACCGCCAACACCGATTCAGTTCTTCGCACATTGCAACCAACCTGGTGAGGTCGAAACTGCTGGACGTGAGCGCCTTCATTGCTCCAATCCGACCGAGATCGACATAGTTTTCAGTTCCTTGTCGCTCGCCACCGTCCTTTTGTCTGCCGCCATCGTCGCGGCGCGCAGGACGAAAGAGGCGTTTCTCCTGGAGCATTGTGTCAATGAGGTTAAGGAGCTCTTGCTTGTAGAGCGCAAACCCGCTTTCAAAGTCCACCCCAACGCCAAACTCGAATGAGATGCGTTTCCAATCTGATAAGTAGTGGCTCTCCGCCCCCCACCCGTTGGCGATGATCATCTTGAGCATTCCACGGACGCGGTCTACCGCTGCCCACTCCCCCAGGGGAAGCCGGGCGGCCGCCTCGCGAAGCTTAATCAGTTCGGTCTCCACCTCGCCATCTTGGCTTGTTCCTTCAGTTCTCTGCGCGCCCACTAGCTGAATCCCCTCAAGCAGTAACTCGGGCTTCGCCCGGACTACGTTTGCGTTGTCAGCCACGAAGGCGATCATCCCGCGAGACTGGAGCAGCATGCCGGCGTCGCTGACTTTCCGGCTGTCAGATTCCCCGAGCTCGACTGCCAGGGCATCCAGGTCGATAACCTCTGAGAGTCCCTTTTCCGAAGCGATGGCGAGGACTCTATCAGCCAGCGCCTTGGCGAGATCTGGCACACGCATGCACTCATTCTGCTACAACGAACGTACACCTAGCAACGCGGACGCAAGTCGTAAGGGTCCTCGCGGTGGCAACTCGGGATCTCGCCGCTTCAGAGGCTGGTCAGCGTTCCGGTAGCGATCAGGGAGTCAAACAACGACTCAACCTGAGTGGGAACCGGGCCGCCGGTCATGAGCACGCCGAGCTCCATGTTGATCGAGAAGGCGTACTCCGTGAGGTTAGCGCTAGACACGAAGAGCCAATGCCCGTCGGCGGCGACGCACTTCACGTGGAGGATGCCGGTCTTGCCACCCTCTCTCGGGCGCTTCTCCTGCGGCCAGTAGTACACGCTCGAGCAGGCCGCCACCTCGGCGCCCATTGCGCGCAGGGTGTCGTAGGCGCCCTGCCCGCTCACGTGGTCGGGGGTCTCGAGAATCACGGTGATGCGCACCCCCCGTTTGGCCGCGTGAACAAGCGCCTCGCGGACCCGTGGGATCGCGTAGACGGCGTACGAAACGAGCGTTATACGCAACTTGGCTGAGTCGAGGATCTGCAGGATCGCCTGCTCGGTGCGCCGGAACGCGACCGCCTCGCTGTGAGGTCCGGTCCAGGCGACCTCGACCTCTTGGCGAGCGCGGCTCGCCTGCTCGGACGCAGCCGCGGTGAGGAGCGCCGCACCGATCGCGACGGGCGGCAGTACCCCGAAGCCCTCGCAATTCGTGATGAACCTGGCAATGGTCCGGCGGAACTGCGGGTGCGCGACGCGCTCGGCGATTCCCCGCTTCGCGGCAGCGAGGTCGGCCGAAGAGAGAAGCACCTCGGAGGCGACCTCGACCAGCTCGGGCGGCAGCTCCGCCGCGAGCTTCGTTGCGGCAGTGGCGAGGCGTTTCGCTGGATGGTCCATGGTCAGCTCGGGAAGAACTCGAGACCCTGCTGTTCGAACGTAGCGACCAGGACCGCGCGGTCGAGGAATTTGTTGCCCCGCTCGCACGACGTCTCCGGCAGGAACAAGCAGGCGTGGCAGGCCGCCGCGTGGAGGCTGTCGTCGATTTGCGGCTGGTGCTCCGCGCAGAGCGGGTCGGAGGAGCAGTACCGCGAGCGCTCCAGCGCCTGCTGCAGGAGCCCTTCGAGGCGGTCGGTTGCGCCGAGCGCCGAGAGTCCGCCGAGTGTCCCCTCGCTGTCGGGCGCTGCCGTGTAGATCAAGATGCCGGCCGTCGGCCCTCCCTCGCCGGGGTTGCTGCAGTAGATCCGTTCCCCGATGGAAGCCGTCGTGTAGCCGCACTCCATCGATAACTCGCGGATCAGCGCGTGCGACAGGCTGTGGAGCAGGACGTAGCGCATGCCCGGGAAGCCGACGGATGGGTCGAGGTTGTGCTTGGCCCGCCAGCGCTCGTGGGAGGTCCGCAGGTCAACTTCTCGCTTCCGGGCCGCGGTCGACTTCACCCAGGTCGCGATGGCCGCCTCAGAGAACTGGAGGAAGATGCCCTCGCCGAGGGTCTCGGACGCCGGCACCCAGGTCGGGTGCTGACGCGACAGCGGGGCGCGGGTGCTCTCGGGGAGGTCGAGGGGCGAGTCGAAGTCGCGCGGCGACTGGATGCGGGTGAAGCCGATGAGCGCCCGGACCTCGCGCAGGCTGTCGACGACCACGACTCGCTCGAGCTGCTGGATGAAGCTCGGGGGCGGGTCCACCGCCCGCAACTTCAGGTCGCGGCTGCGCGGGACGGCTGTGGGGTTGGAGAAGACCTGCCACTCCGGCCCCTTGAGGTCGGTCGGGTTCGTCTCCGCCTCGGGCGCCGGCTGGCGGTGCCGCTCAATCGCGGCCCACACTTCGTCGTCGGTGTACTTGGCAAACGCCTTGAGCTGCCCGATCTGCCGGAACGCCGCGAGGACCTCGCGACTCGTCGCCTTCTCAAGGGTCGGCCATTCCTCCTCGACGAGCTGCGCGAGGGCATCCGCCTTCTGCACGGGCATGGACAGCACCGACACGAGGACCGAGTACCAGAGCCCTGAGGCGCCCTGGAGCATCGCGCGGACGTGCGGCTCGTCGCAGCCCCCTGGCTGGTGGTCGCGCAGGTAGGGTCGGCGCCCCGTGCAGGCCGGCAGGTTCTCCTGGTTCTCCTTGCCGAACGCCTCGGCCATGCGCCGCTTCCGGTCGCACGTGCGGCAGTGCACCTCGATGTCGGCGGCCTCGCCGGTCGCCCCCCACTCGTACAGCTCGAGGGGGCCGGTGCAGGTGCCTTGGCCGCGGTGGGCGTACGCGGCCCACGGGAAGTCGTCGAGGTGGCCCTTCTCGCAGGCGACGACGAAGCGCGCGGGCACCGCCGTCGGCGGCTTGCCCGGCTTCGGGCAGTTCGTGTGCACGTACCGGGTCTGGTGCGGCCGGTAGGCCGGTTGCTGCGGGCTAAAGAAACCCGACGACAGCGGCGCGAGGAGCCGGCACTTCGAGCACACCATCCAGCGCGGGAACGGCGCCACCGGCACGCCGATCTGGTGCGACTCGTCGAACCAGTTGGTCCGCCCCGGCGTCTCCGGCCCGCGCGGCGGCGTGAGGAGCTTCGTGACCTGGGCGCCGAGCGCCCGCTGCACGGAGCGCAGGAGGCGCGGCTCGCCGATCTCCGTCGCGCTCGCGGTCTGCCAGTCGTCGAGGCCCATGACGAGCACGGAGAGGTTCGGCAGGTCGATGAGGGAGCCGACGCCGAACGTCGTGAGGAGCTGGCTGGGGCGCAGTTCGCCGACCTCGGACTTACGGAGGAGGTGGGACGTGCTCATGGCTGCTCCGGGGTGACGGGATCGGCCGCGGGCGGCGCGGCGCGGTCCGACGCTGCGTCCTCGTCCAGGCCGCCGGCGTCAAGGGCGATGAGCTTCACCGTCGGCTCCACCTCCCGGAGGGAGTTGAGGCAGGTGAACTCCTCCCAGTGCTCGAGGTCCGGGCGCTGGAGGAGCGCCACGGAGGTGCCGCGGTCCTTCCCCCGGGAGGCGTCGAACGTGAGCGTGCGGCCGCCGGCGCGGTTCTGCGCCTCGGCGCTCCAGAGGTCGACCTTGTGGCGGAGCTGCGCTCGGCACTCGTCCCCGGCGGCGGTCGTCCCGACGAGGCTCGCGCGCTTGGCGATGTGCTCGATGATCTCGTCGACCGCGGGGTCGGTCTTCTGGATGCGGCCCGCGGCGTCGTTGCGGTTCATCTCGGTGCCGCGCTGGCGGAGCATACCGACGAGGAGCCCGGCGAGGCCGCGCTTGATGGCACCCGTCGAAAACGGCGTGACCGACAGCGCCTCGACGTGCTTGTAGAACGTCGCGTGGTAGTGCTCGAACCGCTCGAAATGCGAGAGGTCGCGAGGCCGCGCCCAGTTGTAGACGGTGCAGACGATGCCCGGCCGGCTGCGGCCGACGCGGCTGGTCGCCTGGATGTACTCGGCAGTCGACTTCGGCTGGCCCCCGACCACCATGAGCCCTAGGCGCTTCACGTCGACGCCGACGGAGATCATGTTCGTGGCGAGCAGCACGGCGAGGCGGCGGCGCGTCTTCGCGCGCTCGTCGGCTCGCTCGTCGGGCTTTCCGGCCTTCCACTCCGTCGCCGGGTCGAACACCGCCTCCAGCCGGTCGAGGATATACGGGATGTCCTCGGAGCGGATGCGCGAGGTCAGCTCCTCGAGGTCGCGGCTCGGTGTGAGGAACCGCTTGGCGAGCCCGCGGGCGTCCATCTTCTTGGCGCGGCTCGCGACGTCGTCGTCGACCAGGCGGCGCATCCCGCCCAGCTCGCGGATGGAGTTGAAGTAGCCGACGAGCGTCATCCACGGGTCGACCTGCTGGCCGTGCGTCTCGTAGAGCGTCTGCGCCGCGCAGAGGAACGCGACGTAGACGCGGATGAGCGCGGCCTTGAGGCGGCGACCTGGCGCGCAGATGCCGAGGTAGTAGCGGCCCGGCTCCTCGGCGCTCGGCGCACGCTGCACCGAGAAGAAGCTGTCGCGCACGTCGAGCCCCTGGGGCGGGAAGACGTTCACCCGGCGGAGGAACAGGGCATGGACCTGGGCGGGCGCGTTGCGGATCGTCGCGGTCGAGGCCACGACCTTCGGTCGGACGACCTTCCCGTCCACCTCCCAGCTGCACAGCCGGTCGACGGCGGTCTCGTAGAGCCCCACGAGGCTTCCGAGCGGGCCGCTGATGAGGTGCAGCTCGTCCTGGATAATGAGGTCGGGCGGGCGCAGCGGGCCGAATGGTACGGTCTTCGCGGGCGGTAGAGCGCCGGCCTTCGGGTGGGTGCCGGAGTCCTCGATCTCCGGGGAGCGGAACCCGTGCCGCTCGCAGCGGCCGTCGACTTGGCCGAAGAGCATCCCCACCTCGCCGCGCCACGGCAGCTGGGCGAACTTATCGACGGTGGCGATGAGCATGGACGGCAGGCGCCGGTAGATCTCCTCGTCGACGACCACGACGGGCAGCCCCTCGTCGGGCGCCTGGCGCCGGCTGAACGGGCACGCGCCGGCCGGGTCGCCGCAGTACGTGAACGTGCGCCCGACCTGACTCGGGCCGTGCGTTGCTTGCAGGTCGCGCCCCGCCTTGATCTCCTGGCCACACCACGGGCAGGCCGTGAGCTGGTAGGGCGTGCCGGCGCCCGCGGAGAAGCCGGCCTGGTTGCCGCGGTGCTGCTGGATCGCCTCGGCGGCGTCCTCCGTCCAGTTCGGCGTCGTCTTCTGCCCGACCCAGAGCCCGATGCGGAACGGCTCGCTGCCCCAGGTGGCCTTGCCCTTGTCTGCCTCACGGCGGCGAATCACCTCGCAGGCGCAGAGGAGGGCGGCGGCGCGCTGGAACTGCTGGATTGTGAGGAGGCGCAGGGTGTAGCGCATGAGCACCGCGAGACCGGGCTCGCCGCCGCGCCCGCCGATCGGCCCCTGCAGGCGGCGGATCGCCATGGTGTACGCCGCGAGGCCGAGGTACGCCTCGGTCTTGCCGCCGCCCGTGGGGAAGAAGAGCAGGTCCGCGGTCGCGAGCTGGTCGGGGCCCCGGTCGGGGTGGTCGAGGCGCGTGAGCCCCGGCAGGTTCAGCAGGATGAAGGCGATCTGGAACGGGTACCAGGTGCGGTTGGCCGGGACGTCGACCTCGGTGGCGAAGTCGGGGCTCTCGCCGCGCCGCACCCTCTCCGAGTAGATCGAGTGGGTGCGCTGCAGCCACATCGCCTCGTTCATGAACGCGAACGCCCGCGCGGCCTGCGGGTCCGAGGCGAGCAGGTCCAGCCCCTCCTCGATGCGCTCGAGGTTCCTGCGGGCGGCGTCAAGGGCGGAGCGGGCAGCGTCGGCGAGCGGGCCGAGTGCGGTCTCCTTCGCGAGCTTCTCCTCGGCGTTGATCCAGGCGCAGTAGGCGGCGGTCAGCGGCGCGAGCTTGTCGCGCACCTCGGCGCCGGGCCTCGCCGCCAGCTCCTTCATGTCGAGCACGAGGCCGTCGAGCGCGGCGAACGCCGGGTTGATCGCGGTGTCGGCGGCGGTCGGTGGGGTGCTGCGCGGCACCTCGTAGTGCGGGACGATCCGGGTCTCGACGGCCGTCGCGCGGTCGGGCGCCTCGGCGCTCACCTCGGCGTGGACGCCGACGCCGTGGCCGACTGCGAACTCGACGTGCCGCCGGTAGAGCAGCTCCAGGCGGTCCTCCTCGAGGCGGATGGCCGGGTCGATTGCGTCGGCCGAGCGGAGCGGCGCCTTGCGCACGAAGGCCGCCGCGCCGCCGGGTGCTATCACGCGCAGCAGCGGCTGGAAGACGAAGCTCGCGTCCCGCGGGCGGGACAGTTCCTGGCCGTTCACGAGGAAGAGCGTGACGACCGTGCTGTGCTCCCGCTTACGCACACGCCCCTGCACCTCGACGGCGGGACACTCGGCATCAACCATCTGGGATCTAATCGGGCCAGACGTGAGCGGGATCGTGATGGTCCCGCCACGGGGGAACCGACGCCAGACGCGGAACGGCTTACCGGTCCGCTCGTTGATCTGCTCCTCCTTCACCTCGCGCAGGTACTGGCCCCACCGCGCCTCGACCTCGATGGACGTGGCGTCGGCGCTGACTGAGAACGTGAGCCCGATCGACGACGGGAAGTGCGCCTGGGTGACCGGAACATCCTGGTCGGTCGTGCCGTCGTCGAGGCTGTCGCCGCCGCCCGCGGCGAGCTCGTCGGGGATGGCCGGCGTCTCCTCGTCGTCTTCCTCCCCGCCGCCGGACAGGGGGGTTGCCTCCTTCACCCTGGTGCCCTTGGCCGTGCCGGTGTGCGTCCAGGTGGCTGGGGCGAGGACTCCGACGAGGTAACGGTCGCGGACGTTCCGCTCGGCGATCTCCTCCCGCTCGCCGCCGGCCGGGCCGAGGAGATCCTTTACTGACAACTCGATGAGGCGCGAGCGCAGCTCGAGGTCGGAGGGTGGGCTGGTGACGATGTCAGGCATTGCCGTGTTCCATTCTGGTCTCGGCACTAGCGATCATCGCAACTTCGCCACGCCAGAACGATGTCGAAGTCGCTACCGGGGCCATCGTAGCAGGTGGCTTCTCCCCCGAAGAGGGGGTATCACGAGAAAAGGTCGGCGACCTCATCGGCTCTCTTCTTCTTTCCGGCACCGGACTTGCTCGCGCTTCCCTTCGTGTGGAGTCCCTGTCGAAGCTCGGCGCTGTACCGTTCGTGGTTGAGCGCAACGAGCCGACGTCGCGCTTCGGCTCGGATAGTCTCCGTAACCGTGAAGCGGAGCCCGAGTTTCGTTTCCTCAAAACCATGCTGCACCTCAAGGTCTGGCCAGCCATACGCGGCGGCAACTGCTTGGTCGAGCTGCTGGTGGAGCTGGCGACAAGCGATAACAGCGGGCAACTGCTCATCGGGGTCATGGAACCGGTTGTATAGCCGAGTTGGCCCCTCTTCGAGTTCGTGCATTAGGTCTTCGCGAAACCTGTGGTACGCATCTCCAAGCCGACCAAGCTCCTTGAGGGCCTCAGCGCTTGCGCGCACGTCTGGAAATGGCCATGTCTCGAGTGCGTCCGACGTTGAGTAGTTCAGACCCTTCTCGCCAATAGTCCCGCATAACCAGGTCGCCCAGTCTTGGTGGAAGGAACTCTGCAGTAAACCGAAGTGCCACCAGTCGTAAAGAAAGTAAAGCTTGGTCTTCATATTGTAGATGTTGCTCGACGGCACTCGCCGGAAGGTCAGGTACTTTGTGACAATTGGAGATGCCAGGAGGAAGTCGTGTTCCTCGACCTCCTTCATCAGGCGAGGTCGAAGATCCCAGAACTTCCAGAAACACCGTTGGTGGATCTGGCCGGTGAGGGAATCTCGGTAGGGCTTTACTAGATCATGAACCCGCTGAAAAGCCTCTGGGTATTCGCGGGCTCGGTGTTCCGGCCAGTCTCGGAAGTAGATCACCCATCTATAGGGTTTCAGCTCAGCCATGGTGTTAAGGTCTTGGCCATTGAAGAGGGGAAAGATCACGTCTCTCAGTTTCGGGTTTCGCCCAATCAGGTCATCTACCTCGTCCTCAGCAAGCTCAAAACCCCTCCCCATTGTGTCTTGGCCCTGCGAGTATCGTCCCGCTAGAGCCTTCAGGCGATGCGGCCGTCCAGCCAAGTCCACAGGAGTAAGCCCACCATTAATCTCGCTCACCTCGTGATGGTCGAGTTGTCTTGGTGATAGCCAGCGACCGCGTACGATCCAAAGACAAGCAACGACAACAGCTGCTGTTCCTGGCCATGGCATGCGGGAGAGAGCGCGGAAGATCGTGCCACCTTTGCTAATGATCCGATCTAGCGAAACTACGCGGGAGCCGGTTTCAGCGATTGACTTAGTTGCGATGAGCCCAAGGACTCCATTGTCCTTACACAAACGGAATCCCCTCAGGAAGAAGTACCCGCAGAGATCTGGAGAACCCTTAACGTTCTCTCGGACCAGTCGCAGGTAGTTCTGATAGTCCATCCCCAGGGAGCGACCGATGAGTCTCCCCCCCATGAACGGAGGGTTCCCAACGAAGGCGCTGAATCCTCCTCGCGCCACCACGACTTCAGGAAACTCCAGCGGCCAATGGAAAGGTCGACGGCTGCTTCGCGGTGGGACTGCGTCAATACGAGTTCCTGCCGAATCGTGTGGTAGGAGGATCAAATTCGCCATCCTAATAGCATCCTCCCGACTTCCGTCGCCAATTTCCGCCGCAACAAGTTGGTCCGCCGCTCCCTTTAACCGGCCCAGTTGCTCTTCGGCCTCGCGGAGTAGCTCCTTCTGCGCCGCGACGTGCTCGATCGTGTCGCCGTCCATCGACTCGATCCGAAGGCGGGCGGCCACCGCACGGTCGATTAGATCGTCGAAGGACACCTGCTGCGAGATCGTCCGCTGCACCGGTCCTTCGGCCAGGCTGAACCGCTTGAGTTGGTCGAGGCTCGTGATGCCAAGGAGCGAGTCGCCGCAGCGGATGCTGTGGTCGAGGAAGGTGAACGGCCTCTCCTTGGCGAGGGTGAGCAGCCACATGGAGAGCTTGGCCATCTCGACCGCGAGCGGGTTAACGTCGACGCCGTAGAGACAGCGCTGGGCGACGAGGCGCATGGCGTAGGTCAGGCGCTCGTCGGGGTCCTTGGGAATCAGCCGCTCCTCGGGGAGACCCTGAGATAGCTCACCTTCTGGGGTGATGCGGACCAGGCAGGGGTGCTGGCGCTCGATTGCCTCCCAGGCTTCGAGCAGCCGCGCGGCGAGGTAGCGACACGCTTGAACGAGAAATGCACCTGACCCGCACGCGAAGTCGCAGATGGCGAGCGCCAGTAGCTCTTGGGGGGACCGTAGGTTCCACTCGACGCGGGGCTTGCCCTCGGCCGGCCCCTCGTACACGAGCGGCTCGAGGGCGTGCTGGACGATCGGCTCCGTCAGGCTGCGCGGGGTGTACTGCGTGCCGGTGGCGCGGCGGTCGGTACCCTCGGTTACATAGACGCTACCGCCATGGATGACCATAGGGTGGCCGAAGCTGTCGACGCGGACCAGCCCCGCGAATGGTCGCATGCGCTCCAGGAGCGCCCTGCCCTCAGCGCCACCACCACAGGCCACCTGGAGTCGCTGCTCGTCCTCGGGTGTCGGCGGACGGTTGAGCTGCTTCTCGATCGCCGTCGAGGAACGGTGGGTCTCCTCGGTGAGGTAGTCGATCAGCGCGGGACGATCTCTTGTGGCAAGGGCTTCGAGCTGGGAGAGCGGCACCTCGGGCTCGAAGTCGCGGGTCTTGTCGCGACTGCCGGCGAGGCTGAGCGTCACCTCCGTGGCGCGCTTGGCGGTGTGGTCGAGGAGCCCCTCGTAGACGTGCCCAACCTGCTCGATGTCAAGGGCGCGGAACGAGAGCCGCCGCGCCTCCACCGGGCCACCGCCTGGCGCCTTCACTTGCAGGAGCTGGAGTGCTTCGAGGAGGTGCAGGACCGTACGGTTGCTCACCGGGAGCGGGTCGGCGGCGGAGGCTCGCCAAGCCGTGCCGTGCGTGCGCCCCTCGAGGAACGGGAAGCGGTCAGGGTCGAACAGCCGGCCACCGTACGGCGGAATCGTCATGCGCTCGTGGCGCACGCCACCATGGACGGCACGGAAGGTTGCTAGCAGTCGGGACCAGGCGTCGTAGCGGCGCTCGAGGATCTCCTCGCCGTGCTGGTCGGCAGCCTGCCGGAGCTGCTCGCGGAGCGGCGACGCCGCGTAGTGCTGGTCGAAGAGCGGGTCGCCCAGAAGCAGAAGGTCGCGCTCCTCGGCGCAGAATAGAAAGACAAGCCGCATCATCACGGTGAGCGCGGCCTCGTAGATCTCGGCCTCTGGGACGCCGGCGAGGAGCTTTCGGCCACGGTCCTGGTCTGCGCGGTCGAGGGCATCGACGAGCACCTCGACCGCGCGGCGCACCTGGTAGCCGAGCTGGTCGGTGACCTCCTGCTGGTTCTCCGCGCTCTCGGCCAGGAGGGCGTCGAGGGTGTCGTTCGCGGCGACGCCGAAGAAGCGCCGGGCGCCAAGGAGCGAGCGGAAGGCGCGCAAGGTGAGGCGCTCCTCGAGCCACAGCTCGGCGTACCACGAGGTGAAGCCGGCTGTGTCGTCGCGCGGGGCGTCGACGAGCATCCATTGCTCCCCGTTCGTGATGAGGCCGAGGCGTATCCCGGTGGCATGCAGCAGCTCGGTCATGCGCGTGGCCGGCGACGCCTTCCAGCGCTTTTCGAGGACGAGTCGCTCGAGGTTCTGCTCGGGCGGCTAGGCGACCACGAGCATGCGCGGCGTGCCGTCGGAAGTGTCACGCACGACGTGGGTCGGACGGAGCGTCTCGCCGTACTCGGGGACGGTGGCCTTGAGCGTGTCCGGGATGGCCTGCCCTTCGGCGATGGCGCTGTCCGGGAACTCGAGGACGAAGCGCAGCACGTAGGCGATCCACGCCTGGTGGGTGGCGGCGGCGCGAGTGCGGTGGTCGAGGTCCTCGTGCCACTCCTCGTACGCGGTGCGGAGCTGCTGGGCGACGGCCGGGTCGATGTCCTCGAGGCCCTGCGGGTAGGCCCTCATGAGGACCGGGAGGCTCAGGAACGGGCCAGAGACCTCGACGAGGGAGAGCCATTCGGCGTGGTGGCGGGCGATCGACATGGGCTTAGGCTCTCGCAAGACGGCGGGGGATGAGGAACGTCACCGCGACCGGGAACAGGCGGGGTTGGAGGTTGGAGAACCGGGCGGCGGCGGCGGCGGTCTCGCGGTCGATCTCGGCCGGGATCTCGCGCAGGCGAGCGCGCAGGGCGTCCATGTTGCGCTCGAGTTGCTCGCGCTCCGGGTCGCCCCACCCCTCAAAGGTCATCTGCTTGAGGCCGGGGTCGTCGACCTTCTCGGCGATGAGGCGGCGCAGCTCCTCGAGGATTTTCCGGATGTCGGCGACCTCCTTGTCGCGCCGCTCGGCAAGCAGCTTCTGGAGGCCGCTTGTGCGGTCGCGCATGCGGGCCTCGATGGCACGGGCGAGCGCGTCGCGGTGCTTGGGGTAGAGGGCCAGGAGCGTCTGACGCATGGAAGCTGGTGGCGCCTCTGGCAAGGCAGCCGCAAGGGCACGCTCCGTCTCGCCGACGTTCATGGCGGCGAAGCGCCCCTCGCGCAGCACCCCGCCGGCCTGGATGATCTCCTCGTGGAGGCGGTGCCGGTCGCCGCCGATCACCACGAGCCGTGCGTAGGCGATCAGGGCGGGGTCGCGCAGCGCCTCGTCGGGGACTAGGCGCGCGGTCACCCGCTGGAGCTTGCGCTTCCCCTCTGTCGACCAGACCTCGGCGCGCAGGAGCCGGAGGGACATCTGCACGAGGTGGTGGTTGAGGTGGGCGAGCACCACGTCGTCGCGCCCCGCCGCGAGGTCGTGGTCGAAAACGAGGGGGCGGACCGCGCCGGTGTGCGGGTGTCGGAGCCCCTCCGCGCAGTACTGCCAGCTCCCGGTGAGCGCGGGCAGCTGGAACACCGGGCCGTCGATGGCGGCCACACCCGTGACTGGTACGAGCGGGGGCTGTCCCGCGAGGTCGAGGGCGGTCGTGACAACCCGCAGCACGTTGCTCGGTGACAGGCGTAGGTCGCGCTTCGTCTCGTCGAGCTGGTCGCGCAGGCGCTGGATCTGCTCCCGCAGGTCGCGCTCGAACTTGAGCATCCGTCGGACCGGCGCCGCCTCGCTCTCGGCGCGGTCCGTGTCGAGAGAGTGGCGCCGGCCGAGCATGGCGTCCTCCACCTGCTCAGCGATTACGGGGCCGACCTTGCCGAGGTCCTCGCGGATCGACTGGACCTTCTTGGCGGCGCGGAGCAGGAATTCCAGGTCCCCCTCGAGGTCGCCTGGCTTGACGTATGCCCCGGTGCGCTCACGTTCCTGGAACCCACGGCCGACGAAGTGGTAGATCTCGACTTTATCGGCACGCTGGCCGTGTCGGTCGATGCGGCCGTTGCGTTGCTCCATGCGGTTCGGGTTCCATGGGATCTCGTAGTGGACGAGCCGGGAGCAGTAGTTCTGCAGGTCGATGCCCTCGGAGGCCGCGTCGGTGGCGAGGAGGATGCGCACGGGGCTCTGCTTCGGATCGTACTGGAAGGCCGCCTTCACCGCCTCGCGCTGCTTGGGGTCCATGCCGCCGTAGAGGAGCGTCACGCGCTCGCCCCCGAACCCTTCGTAGGCGAGGCGTTCCTGCAGCCACTTCTGGGTCGTCCGGTACTCGGTGAAGATGATGACGCGGGTGTCGGCCCAGGTACCACCGGGGCGGACGGTCGTCTTCAACCAGTCGAAGAGCATCCGCGCCTTGGCGTCTGGCCCAACCGAGGCGCGCTCAGCCCACTGGCGCATCTCGCGGAGCAGCCGGGCTTCCTCGTCGGTCGCGTCATGAAACAGCCGGGTCGCGCTGTCGACCGTGCTACCGGTAGCCTCCTCGGCCTCGTGGTCGTCGGCGTACTCCTCGTCGAGGTCGGCGATCTGGCGCCGCAGCACGCTGCCCGTCGGCGCCTTCTCGGCCTTGCGGTGTCGCGCGGCCTTCAGGGTCTCCTCGTGGCGGGCGAGCGTCGAGGCGAACGCGGCGGGGCTGGAGAACAGGTGCTTCTTTAGGGTCAGCAGGACGAACTCGGTGGCGATCCGCTCGGCGGTATCGCGGGTGCCTTTGCCGCGCAGCTCGGCGTAGCGTCGGAGGGCGGCGTGGGCCGCCTTCTCCTCGGTAGGGTAGTCGACCTCGATGGCCTCGAGGGTGCGCTCCGGGAACTTCGGCGCGCCGGCGAAGTCCTTCAGCTCGGACTTGAGGCGGCGGACCATGACCGCATCGAGCTGCTTGCGGTCCGGCACCGTGCCGCGGGCGAAGCGCTGGTTGTCGAGCAGCTCCAACAGCGCCGAGAAGCTCTCGACATAGCCGTTGTGCGGCGTAGCGGTGAGGAAGAGCTTGTGCTCGAAGTGCGGCGTGATGGTCCTGAGCGCCTGGGTGCGTTGGGAGTCGGTGGCGTACTTACCGCGGCCGGACGGGGCGCAGTTGTGTGCCTCGTCGACGATGAGCACGTCGTAACGGCGCGGGTAGATCGCTTCACCCTCGCTCGGCAGTGTCTCGCGGAACAGTCGCAGCGGGCGCTCGCGCTTGAGGAAGTCGATCGAGGTGATCAGTCGCGGGAAGTGCTTCCACGGGTTGGTGTGGATGCCGCGCTCCCGCCGCAGGCGGCGGAGGAGCTCGGCGTCGACGATGCGAAAGTCGAGGCCGAACTTGTCGCGCATCTGGTCCCGCCACTGGAGCTGGAGGCTCGAGGGACAGGCGATGAGGACGCGCCGGGCGCGGTGGCGCAGGATCAGCTCGAGGATGACGAGGCCGGCCTCGATGGTCTTGCCGAGGCCTACGTCGTCGGCGACGAGCAGGTTGGCGCGCGGCATGCGGATGGCCCGCACGACCGGGTCAAGCTGGTAGTCCTCGATGTCGATGCCGCTGCGGAAAGGCGCCTGGAGCGCCTTCACGTCTGCGGACGAGGCCGCGCCCCAGCGGACGGCGTCGAGGAAGGCGTCAAGTCGTGCCGGGTCGTCGAACGTGGTCGGGTTCGGCGGCAGGTCGACCTTCTCCAGCACCCGCGCGCCCGGCTCGAGCTCCCAGATAACCTGCAGCTCCTCGCCGAGGGCATCATCCTCAAGGCACGACAAGGTGACCAGGTGCTCGGTGCTGTTGGCGACGGGCGTCAGGGCGCTGTCGGGCAGCGCCGACTCAGCAACATCGGTCGCCACGAAGCGCCGCTGGCGCACGGTGACGAGCTGACCTTGCTCTGGGGCGCTGGTGGTGAGGTGACCGGCAGAATCTGTAGCCACGTTTCAGAGCGTAGCACCGGCCCACTCGTTGAGTGGAGCCAGCGGTGGGTTTCGATTGAAGTGCGGCTGGATCATCGACCCGCGGGAGGACTACCGCTAGTCGAACGAAGGCCGAAACACCGCCGCGGTGTTACCGTGGTGTTACCGCGACCGGACAACCGCAATGGACGACCTCCGAACTTGGTAGGGACGTTCTTTTGTCGGAAGTTCTTAGACTGGCGCGCCGGGAGGGACTCGAACCCCCAACCACCTGATCCGAAGTCAGGTGCTCTATCCATTGAGCCACCGGCGCGCGCCGGTGTAACCTTGTACCACATCCGAGCAACGCGATGGTTGTGTCCCTCACCACCGGCCGTACGTCGCGGGACACCGTTGCGGGCACATGGCGGAAACCGCGGTCCCCTCAAAGCAGCTGGCTAAGAAGCTGCCAAGCCACCGTCACCTGCCACGAACGTGCATTCTGACATTTCGCCCGGACGCTCTTGCTCGTTCGACGTGTAGCTCGCCGCCCGGCTCCGGGCGTTGAACCGATTGCCCGTATACTCCACGGGACCGCCTGATTGGGAGGCCCTCACGGTGCGTGTTGAACCCGAGATTCTCGAGACGCTCTGTTGCCCTGTCACGAAGAGCCCGCTCGCCAAGGTGACTCCTCACGAGCTTGAGCGTCTGAACGAGACCATCGCACGAGGGTTGGCCGGATATGCCTGCGGCAACCCTGTGGTCGATGTGCTCGAAGACGGGCTGGCCACAACCGACGGAACATCCGCGTATCGCATCCGCGACGGCGTCCCGCTTCTCCTGCCGGGCTTCCGCATCACCTGGTCCGGCGGCGCCGCTCCGGCTGGTCCTGGCGTTACCGGAGCAAATGAGGCTGGCCTCTGGGCCGACCGCTGGCAGGAACTCTCGCATCGCTGGAACGAGATGGGACCGCCGGTACGGCCGGCCCGGCAAGACACTGATCTGCTCGAGCGGCTCATCGACAAGGCTTCCTCGGGCATCAGCCGTGCCGCACCCCGCGCCCTGATCCTCGGCGTCACGCCGGAGATCGCGACCATGTGCTGGCCTCCACGGACCCTCATGTTGGCGCTCGACTCGTCCGAAGCGATGATCCACAACGTCTGGCCTGCGCCCGATGTTCCCAACGGAACCGCTGCCCTTGCGGACTGGCTGGCCATGCCGATCAGGGATGCGGCGTACGACCTCGTCGTCGGTGACGGCTTGCTCTCGATGCCGCACTACCCCGACGGTTCCTCCGCGCTGGTGAAGGAGATTCGTCGGGTGCTCAAGGACGACGGCGCGCTCGCGATGCGCATGTTCACGAGACCTGAGAAGCGCGAGCCGCTCGAAGCGATCTTCGGCGACCTTCGCAACGGCCGCATTGGGAGCCTCGACTTCCTCAAGTGGCGGCTCGTGATGGCGCTCCATGAGGACATGACGGCGGGCACTCGGATGGGCGACGTCTGGAACGCCTGGCAAGCCAACGTCCCCGACCCGAGCGAACTGATGAAGTCTTTGGGGTGGCCGCCGGACGCGCCACAGATTCTGGAGGGTCTGCGGGGGCTGGACGCCCGCCTCAACTTCCTGACGCTCGCCGAGGTACATGACCTGCTGGCACGAGACTTCATCGAGTGTGAGTTCCGCGTCCCGGAGTACGAGTCCGGAGACAGGTATCCAACCGTGGTGTTCAAGCCCCGGCCGCGCTGAGGGAGTCGCCCCCGCTCGCGACCGCGACCCGGCCCTGGCAGTGGGGCCGAGCGGATCTCCATACTCCCCGGAAGTTCGGATAGGGGGATCGTCGGCATGCAGGTCGCACACGAGTTGCTCGAGATGCTCTGCTGCCCCGCTACGAACAGCCCGCTCAGGGTCATGAAACCGCAGGAGGTCCAGGAGCTCAATACGACCATCGCGCAGGGCCGGGCCAGCTACGCCGGCGGTGCGCGTGTGACCGAGGCGCTGATGGAGCACCTACGTGAGGGGAAGGCCGTCGCGATCTTCCCGACACTGGGCGAACTGCGGGACGATTTCTTGCAGGGCTTCGAGGAGATGGCGTGCGAGTTCCCAGACTACGAGGATGGCGAGAGGTGCCCTACTCTTCTGTTCAGACGAAAGCCGCGCTTCGGCAGCAACGCGCGATCGTGACGGCCGGATTTCTCGGACCTTTGACCCCCTGCCAGGTCGTCGTGGCCCGGGACGGGCGAGCTGCGCGGGACCTCGGTGAACCTCGGGTCCGCCAGGAGTACCATGACTGCGAAAGGACCAGTATGAGTCTACCGAGTGCCCGATCGTCGGTGTGTCTGGTCGTGCTCCTGATAGCGGTCGTCGGTTGCGTCTCACCGGCGTTCCCCGCCGAACCAGCACGGCCGGCGTCCGAGGCTTCCGCCGCTTGCGCTTCCCCGGAAAGGTCGGGGCACACCGACCTGCCTTACCAGCTCTGGCCGGCCGAGGTGGTTTCCGCCGACGGCATCGTGGTGTCAGGTTCGGAGCAGGCCTCGAAGGCCGGCGCCGCTGTGTTGGAGGCAGGCGGCAACGCGGTCGATGCTGCCGTGGCCACTGCGTTCGCGCTCGGGGTCACGGAACCGATGACCTCGGGGCTCGGTTCGGAGACGTTCATTCTGATCTATAACGCAGACGGCCGCACGCTGGCGATCGACGGGTCCTGCTACGTCCCCCGCCTGGCACGTCCCGATGAGCTGCAGACCGCTCGCGTTGCCGCCGATAGGGGCTACATCCAGGATTACAAGTCGATTGCAGTCCCCGGGTCGCTGGCTGCGCTGGCGTACGCCCTCGAACGCCACGGCACCAAGAGCTTGGCCGAGGTGCTCGCTCCCGCAATCGACCTCGCGGACTTCGGATACAACCTGAACGCAAGTACGCTCGCGGAGATCGACGGCCTGAGCCGGTTCGTGCGCCATCAAGAGTACGTCGCCAATCTCTTCCTCAATGGCTTCACCGACACCTGGGGCCCTGGTCATCTCTTCTGCGCATCGGATCTCGCCAACACACTCAGGCGGATAGCCGAGTTCGGGCCGGACGAGTTCTACCGCGGTCGCATCGCCGATGAGATCGACGCTGACATGGAGCGCCACGACGGGTACCTACGCAAAGCCGATCTCGTCAGCCTCCGAGCGGTCGAGCGGCAACCGATCCGCGACACCTACCGCGGCCTCGAAGTGATCACCTTCCCGTACCCGGGAGGTGGGGGCAGCCTCCTCGAGATACTCCACATCCTCGAGACGTTTCCCTCGAAGCTCCTTCAGGAAGCTTCACTCGACCGGCTCCACCTGCTCATCGAGGCGGCCCGCATTGCCTGGGTCGACAACCAAAACTCGAGGATGCCACTCCCCCTACTCGAGCACCAGCTGACCGATAGGCGCTGGGCCGCACAGCGAGCCAAGCTGATCCGATTCGACCGCGCTCTGCTTCCGGGCGAGATCAGCGGCGACGTCCCGGACCCGTACCTCGCGGTCGGGACGACCCAGGTTTCGGTGGTCGACAGGTGGGGGAATGCAGTCGCCCTCTCACAGACACTGGGGGGGTTTTTCGGGGCCACCGTGGCTACACCGGGACTCGGGTTTCTCTACAACTCGAACCTCAACGCGTTCAATTACACGAACCCTCTGAGCCCTAACTACCTCGCCCCGAGGCGGGCGCCGACAACGGTCATGGCGCCGACGATCATCCTGAAGGACCGCAAGGCTCTCCTCGTGCTCGGAAGCGCGGGGAGCGATCGGGTCGTGCCGACGATGGTCTCGGTCATCTCAGGGGTTGCCGACCGTGGCCTCGATCTGTGCGCGGCTGTGGCTGCCCCACGCGCCATCTGGGGAACGAACTGGGGCGCCCCCAGGCCCTTTATCGAGCTCGCTGGCGAGATCACACCGGAGAGAGCCCAGGCCCTGGAGAAGCGCGGCTTTCAGGGCAGCTACCTGCTCGAGTTTCCTGCACGTTGGATGGACATCTCGGCGTTTGGAGGAACCAACGCCGTCTTCATCGACCCGCGGACCGGTATGCTCGCCGGCGTGCCCGACCCGCGGCGGTCGGGGGCCGCGGCGGCGCCCTCGGCCCGTTGACCCGGCCCGGTGCGCGTTCCTGCTGATCTCAGAGCGCGCCGGCGGCAGACGGAGGCCGCCCGGGGCCTACTGCTTGGCCAGCCAGTCCGAGGCTTCGACCTCGGTGTCGAAGCTCATGACCGACCTGCCGATCACCTTGACAACGGCGTCGTAGATGATGCTCGCGAGTCTCGAGATCCCCACCACGGCGCTTGCCCTGACGTACGGCGTGTTGAAGGCGCTGTAGTGCTTCATCTCCTCGACGGCTTTCGCGTTGAAGGTGGTGCCGGTCACATCGGTCAGGATCAGGAGCGACTTTGGGGGATGGGTGCCGATGATGGCCTTGGCTTGTTTGATCGCGGCGAGGCTCTCGTCGATGCTCGTAGGATGGGACAGATCAACCTTGAGGAGCGTGACACCGTTGTGCCTGACGAACTTGACCCGTTCCATGGTCCCCTCCGAACATGAAGGCCGCGACGCGAGACACCTGCTCGTCCCGGCGCCCCGTCGGCCGGGATGATACATCTCCCCAACGAGCAGCCACCGCGCCCAAGCACTGAAGCTCGTGAACCAGGCGATCGCTCGGGTTGAGATGGGCATCCAGTACGACCGGACGCAGCAGCCCGCGCTCAGTCGAGGTCGGAGGCGAGCTCCCGCCGCGTCTCCTCGGAGAGCACCGCCTGCGCCCGGTAGGCGGGGTGGTCGGCCACCAGGCGGAGCACCGTGCCGCTTGCTTTCACTAGGGCTGCCTGCACCTCGCTGAGGTGGAACTTGACGTACTGCACCGAAGAGACCCGCGTTGGCGAGACCTGCGCGTTGTCAAAAATCGCCGCCACCGGCTCGGTGCTCCCGATGTGAAGGAAGAGGTGGCGGTCGAGTCCGACGAGCTCGCCCAGGCGGACCGCGCGCTCCTCGGGCGTCTCATACTCGAGCATGAGGGTTCCCGAGAGCTCGCGGCCGGCCGGCACGATCGCGTTGTAGGCCTCGATCTCGTCCCCGACTGCGCCGGGCCGCTCCCAACTACCCTCCGTGCGCAGCATCTCCTGGACCTGGTAGAGCATGGTGTCGCGCGTCTCGAAGTGAATGGTCGCGTGGTCGCCGAACGGCACACGGCGTTTGCCCTTGAGGACCATGATGCGTCGCCGAAACTCCGGCCGTTCGCGTTCGTACTGCTCGCGGCCCATAACGTCGTCCCTTGCGATCGGCTTCATTGCGCCTCCTCCGCCCCCAGGCCGGCCGGTGCAGGGTCACCCGGCTTCGCGACGCCTCGATCGAAGCCGTCCGCGCGATACGCGCGTTCCAGAATCTCAACGGGGTGGAGCGGGCGTTTCCCGCACGCTTGCTCGAACTGCAGCGCGGCGAGCGGACAGTCGGTGGCCCAGACCTGCGCTCCGGTTTCCCGCATCCCCGCGAATGCCTTCTCCCCGTTTCGCAGCGCGGGTCCGAAATACTCGCGCTTCATCGCCCAGGTGCCGTCGTGGCCGCAGCATTCCGCGACAAGCATCGGCTTGACGCCCGGGATCCGACGCATGAGGTCGCGGCCGCGAAACCCCACATTCTGCAGACGCAAGTGGCACGGCGCGTGGTAGGCCACGCTCACGCCAGGCGTGCTCTTGAAGTCCTCTTTGAGCTTGCCCTCGGTTCGCAGCTCCCAAAGGTACTCGGAAAGATCGCGCACGGCGGCCGCGACGGTGCGGGCGGCATCGGCCAGGATGCGGTCGGCCGGATCGTCGAGAAGGTGCGGGTAGTCCTCACGCATCATCAGGCTGCACGTCGGGTTGATCGCGGCGACGCGAAACCCGCGCTCGACGTAGGGCAACAACGCCCGCACGTTGCGCTCGGCCTTGCGCCGGGCGAGAGCGATGTCGCCCGCGTCGAGGGCGGGCATCCCGCAGCACTCGACGGCCGGACACGCGATTCGGCAGCCGTTGTGACGCAGCACCGCGAACGCCGCCCTGCCCACGGCGGGGTTGTTGTAGCTCACGAAGCAAGTGGCGAAGAGCACCACCTTCGAATCGCCGTCGGCCGTCTCGTCGACGCCGCCTGTCTGGGAGCGGAACCATGCCGGGAAAGTCCGACCCGCGAACGTCGGCAGCAGCTTGTCACGGTGGATCCCGGCGAACCGTTCCATCAGGACGCGGTTGGGCCGCAGGCGGTTGCCCCAGTTGGCGAGCGAGGAGAACCGCGAACCGATGCGCCCGAGGCGATCGGGGTCCGCCAGCAGGCGGTCGCGCAGGGGGATACCCTCGGACTTGCGTCGCACCGCCTTGGCCCGGAGCATCAGGCGGGGGAAGTCGAGCCTGAACGGGTGGCGCTCCTTCTCGGTGTATGGGCACTGCGTGTAGCAGAGCTTGCACTGGAAACACTCGTCAACCACGCGCCGGAGGGTGGCGTCGGGAATGCGTCTCACGTCGCCGTGTTCGTCCATCGCGGCGAACAATGTCGGAAACGACTGGCAGTACTTGAAGCACATGCGGCACGAGTGGCAGAGTTCGAAGCTGCGCTCGAGTTCCTTCGCGAGCGCCGCGCGCTCCCAGTACAGCGGCTCGTTCGGGTTGGTGCTCAACCCGTCGCTCGGGTGGAAGCGGACGTCGGGCAGATCCGGCGCGTCGGCCATCGCGGCTCCCTTCGCGGCGTCGCAGAGGTGTGCGTTGGGCGGCGGCCGCGGCGGCCGCCGCCCTGGCCCCCCGACACTGTCACATCGATTCGAGGGCCTTCTGGAACTTGCCGGCGTGAGAGCGCTCGGCCTTGGCGAGCGTCTCGAACCAGTCGGCGATCTCCGGGAAACCCTCTTCGCGCGCTGTCTTGGCCATGCCCGGGTACATGTCCGTGTACTCGTGCGTCTCGCCGGCAACGGCGGATGCCAGCATCTCCGGGACATCCACGAACGGCATGCCGGTGGCCGGGTCGCCGACCTTCTTGAGGTAGTCGAGGTGGCCGTGTGCGTGGCCGGTCTCGCCCTCGCCGGTGTCGCGGAACAGGCCGGCGACCTCCGGGTATCCCTCGATGTCGGCTTGCTTGGCAAAGTAGAGGTAGCGCCGGTTGGCCTGTGACTCGCCCGCAAAGGCGTACTTCAGGTTCTCGCTGGTCTTGGTCCCTTTCAGTTCGGGCATCTTCGGTTCCCCCTTTTGGTTTTGCGTTTCATGAGGCGGTGGATGCGGTCTTTGAAGCGCGTTCCGCATGCTCTGTTCGCTCGCGTTGCGTACCCGGGCGGCCAGTCCGCCCACAGCCGGCGCAGACAACGTCGTACTCGACCCGGATCCCTGTCACCGTGAGACCACCCGCCAGGCGAGCGGGCGGGACCGGGTGCTCGACGGTCTCTCGATCCACGTCGAAGACCGCGCCACAAACCCTGCACATCGCATGGTCGTGCGGGTCGAGCGTGCCGTCGACGCGCAACAGCGCACCGTCGCCCGCGACGTGCCGGCACAGCCCCGCGCGGACGAACGCTTCGAGCGTCTTGTAGACGGTCGAGAGCGAGAGCGACGGGTGCCGCCCTCTAAGGGCCCCCAGCACGTCCTCCGCGCCTGGGTGGGATCGGTCGTGCTCGAGAAGACCGAGGATAGCGAGCCGCGGCCCGGTGACCTTGAGGCCTGCAGCCCTTAGCTTCTCGGCGTGCCGCATCGGCGCGGGAGGCAACGTGGTTCGGATATTTTCCGACTTCATAACTAATCCTAATAATCGGCCGTTTCCCATGTGCGTGTCAAGGTCAGCTCCGTGGCATCGGCTCGGGGAAAGGAGGCCACGCCATCGACGGTCCCTCTACGTCGGGCCCGAGATTCTCTACCGCGCTTTCGACGAGCTGCCTGGTTGCGCCGAGACGGAGAGTGCCGCGGTGGCCGTGTCGTGTACCGGCGTCTCGACGCCCGCTTGTCGTCCGAGGCGGGAGACCGCCCCGCACAGGTCGTCGAGCTCAGTCGGGCCGCCTGACTCCAGGTCGAGGAGGAACGAGGGCTTCAGCCCTCCGGGCAGCGAGCTGATGAAGGAGAGGACCTTTGACTCCTCGTCGTCCGACAGGGCGATCTTCCGGGCCCTCGCGACGGCGAAGACCTCCCGCACCGCCCGCTCGACGAGCAGGTACCCGAGGCCCGAGGAGAGGATCGGTCCGACGGCAGAGCGGGCCAGTCCGCAGGCGGACGCCATCGACGCGATGAAAGCGAACTTCCGCCATAGGTCCGCGGTAATGTCGAGGGAGACCTCTGCGTCTGCCCCCGCGGCTCGAAAAGCAGCGGCGATCCGCTCGCCGCGATCGGAACCTCCGCCCGCAAGCTCGCCCACGACCACCCGTTGGAACGCACTGCGGCGCTCCACCACGCCGGGCGCGATCCGCGCGGCGCTGATCTGGGTCAGCCCCCCGAGGACCATGCCGCTCGGGACGCCTCCCTCGACGAGCCGGTCGGCTGCCTCGACTCCGTTGAGAACCGGCACGATCACCGCGCCCGCCTCGGCCACACGGCAAACGGACGGCGTGATCTCGGCCAGTGAGTAGCTCTTCACGGCGACGACGGCAAAGTCAGCGCTCCCGATCTTCCGTGTATCGTCTGTCGCCTCGACGGCGGCGGTGAAAGTCCCCTCCGGCGTCCGAATCTCGAGGCCGCGCGCCCTGAGGGCGTCGAGGTTCGGACCGCGCGCCAGAAGGACCACCGTGTGCCCGGCACGCGCGAGCAGGCCACCGTAGTAGGCGCCTACTCCGCCGGCACCCAGAACCGCGACCTTCATGGCGTCGACTCCTTCCCCTCCCCATCCCCAAACACGGACGCCGGCAGCAAGACGGGAGTCTCAACCGAGTCAGTATGCTCCCGCCGAGCTGTCGACTTCAGGGGCACGGCGGTGCCTTCGCAGTGCGACCACGCGCCCTGCCTTCCCGCCCCGCGCCGCGTCCCCCAGCCGCATCGGGGGTCCGCAACTGCGCTTGTGCCGCATTTTCACTTCGCTGTCAGCGTTCGGTTTCCCCTCTTGACAACCCGTGCCCACCGTCTCATATTGGCGCCCGCGCGGGAGGAGGCTGGGAACTGGCACCGCACGAGGGTCATACACGCTAGGAAGCCAGACCGAAACGGCTTTACCCTCTCCGGTGCAAAGGCCAAATGTCCAAACTGGGAGGCGAGCCACCCGGGAGTATGGTGAGGATACGTGACGCCAACGAGCTGACCGCAGGGTGGAGGCGACCTTCTCAGGTTTGACCTGGACCTTTCTCAGCAATACATCCGCTTGGCGCCAGCTGGAGGAAACTTTTTATGCGCAAAGTCGCTGTACCCCAAGTCCTGTTGCTGATGCTGGTCGCAGGGGTGCTCCTGACCGGGTGCGACACGCTTCAGGCCCGAATGGAGCTGAACAAGGGCAACTCCTACTACAAGAACGAGAAGTACAAGGATGCCCTGATCGAGTTCCAGAAGGGTCTTGCGCTCGACCCCAGCCTGAAGTTCGCCTGGCGCTCGGTGGCCCTCAGCGCGATGACCCTCTACCAGCCAGGCGTCGACAATGCCGAGAACCGGCAGTACTTCAGCACCGCCATCGATGCCTTCAAGAAGTACCTGGCCGCCTTCCCGGAGGATCAGAAGGCGCAGGAGTTCATGATCTCGACGTACATGAACGCCAGCAAGTTCGACGACGTTCTCGCCTACCTCCAGGGCGAGATTAGGAAAAACCCGGGCGACGTCAAGTCGAACAAGGCCGTCGTCACGATCTACCTGCGGACGCAGCGGATCAAGGAGGCGTACGACTGGGTCACCGCCCACATCCCGAAGGCCGACCCGGAGCCGTACTACCTCGTTTCGGTCTACTGCTGGGACAAGGCGTACCGCGATCCCTCCATCACACCCCAGCAGCGCACCGAATACGTCGACCTCGGTCTGGCTTCGGCCGAAAAGGCCCTGCAGATGCAGCCCGAATACTTCGACGCCATGATCTATACCAACCTTCTCTACCGCGAGAAGGCCAAGCTCCAGACCACAGAGGCCGCGAAGCAGCAGTATTTCGACAAGGCCGAAGAGTGGCGCACCAAGGCGCTGGCCCTGCGCGAGAAGCTCAAGAAGCAGACTTCGCTGGCCAAGTCGTAACCGGGGGAGCCATGTTCGAGAACACACTCATCGCATCGAAGAAACAGCAGGCCAACACGAGACTGCTGATGGCCCTGCCGATCGCGCTGGCCATCCACGTCGTGGTGCTTGCCGGGTACGTGGTGGGCCAAATGTGGTCGGTGGCCGAAGTTCCCGACCCGCCGATCCAGGTGAGCTTCTTCCAGGCCGCGCCGCCGCCGCCGCCGCCGCCGCCGCCGCCGAAGGCCCCACCGGCCGCACCCAAGCCCGTCATCCAACAGCCGACGTCAGGCCCGGTCGTGCAGCCCGTGGCCATCCCCGACAAGGTCCCTGAGAAGTCGTCCGGCGCCGGTACCGAGGGCGTCGAGGGTGGCGTGGAAGGCGGCGTCGAGGGCGGCGTTGCCGGGGGCATCCCTGGCGGTGTGCCGGGTGGAGTCGTAGGGGGCGTCCCGGGCGGCGTGGTGGACGAACCGCCGATCCGCATCGGCGGCGAGGTCGTGCCTCCCGAGCTTGTCACCCGAGTTCAGCCCGTGTACCCCGAGATCGCCCGCAAGGCCCGCGTCCAGGGCGTGGTGATCGTCGAGGCCATCATCGACAAACTGGGAAACGTGACCGACGCTCGGGTGCTCCGTGGGTTGCCCATGGGCGTATCCGAGGCCGCGACCGCCGCGATTCAAAAGTGGAAGTACAAGCCCGCCACGCTGAACGGCAGGCCCGTGAGCGTGTACCTTACAGTGACCGTAACCTTTACCTTGCAATAGGCCAGCAGGCCGAGAGAGATAGGAGGAAAACGTAATGGAATTCGGACTCGTAGGACTGTGGACCTCGATGGGCATGATCGCCAAGCTGGATGTCATCCTCTTGGTGGTTCTGTCGATCTACTCGCTGACGCTGTCGGGTGAGCGCTGGTGGCGTTATCGCGCGGCCAAGAAGCAGTCGCTCCAGTTCGCGCTGCTCACCACCCAGTACCTCAAGCAGAACCGTCCGCAAGACGCGATCGCGGCGTCCAAGAAGTTCAAGGCAAGCCATCTCGCGAAGGTGGTCGCGGCCGGTCTGCTCGAGTTCATGGTTGAGGAGCAAAACAGCCCGCTGACCGGCTACGACGTCATCGAGGCTGCCCGTCGCGCCATCGAGCGCGCCACGCTCATGACGACCGCGGATTTCAAGCGCGGCCTTGGCGGCCTGGCGACCATCGGCGCCACGGCTCCGTTCATCGGCCTGTTCGGGACCGTCGTCGGCATCATCAATGCCTTCCGCGGCATGGCCATCACCGGGTCGGGCGGCCTGGGCGCGGTTTCCGCGGGTATCGCGGAAGCCCTCGTCACCACGGCCGTGGGCTTGTTCGTCGCAATCCCGGCCGTGTGGCTCTACAACTACTTCCTGAACCAGGTGGAGCGTTTCCAGGTCGAGATGGCGAACTCCTCATCGGAACTGATCGACTTCTTCATCAAGAAGCACGGAGGAAGCGATGCACTCGGCTCGGCGGCACGCTGAACCACACAAGGGGCCCGCGATCGGCGGGGGCGACATTAAATCGGACATCAACGTCACCCCACTCGTGGACGTCTGCCTGGTGCTGCTGATCATCTTCATGGTCGTCACCCCGCTGCTGCAGTCCGGCGTGCCCGTGCAACTGCCGGAGACCGGAAAGCCGGAGAAGTACCCGGAAGGGCAGAAGCAGGTGAAGGTCGCCATCCAAGAGGACGGCAAGATTTTCATCGGCCAGGACTGGGTTCCGAGCAAGGCCGAGTTGGTCAGGCGAATGGACGAAATGCTGAAAGCGGACCCCCAGAAAGAGGTCGTCATCAAGGCTGACCGCCGCCTCAAGTACAGGGACGTGCGCGAGGTCATGAAGGCGCTCAACGACGCCGGCTTCAGCAAGGTCGGCTTGATCACAACGAAGAAAGGGGCGAGCTGAAGCTCGAGGCACGCCTGCTTTCGGCTGAAGGAGAAACGCCATGGCAATGACCGGCGGCAAGATGGGGGACATGAAGAGTGACATCAACATCACTCCTCTCGTGGACGTGGTGCTGGTGCTGCTCATCATCTTCATGGTGGTCACGCCGTTGCTCCAGCGCGGGTATGAGACCAAGGTCCCGCCCAAGGTGACGACGAACCAACCGCCCCCGCAGAACATGGATCAGCTCGTCGTCCGCCTCACAGAGGACGGCGGGATGTTCATCAACAGGGAGCAGTACACCGAGAGGGACTTCCTCAACAAGCTCGACGAGGTGACCAGGGGCCGCGAGGGCAAGGTCGTGTTCTTCGCAGCCGACGGTAACCTCTCCTACGACAAGGTGGCCCGCTTCATGGACATGTGCAACGACCACGGCGCCAAGAGCCTCGGGATCGTGCTCGAGGACATCAACCCGACTGCCACCTCGGGTGAAGCACCCAAGTAGACTCGGACTCTTCGCGAAAATCCGAGCCCGTGCTCCGGAGGCGGCACGCCTCCTTCGGCGCACGGGCTCTTGCTTTCCCCGCACGGACTAGGACCTGTGCCGCGAAGCCCGCGAACAGTTGTATCATCTACCAATGACGCAGCATCTCAAGGTGGCGCTCGGCGCCGATCACGGCGGCTACGAGCTCAAACAGCATCTCATCGAATATCTTAGAAGCCTCGGACACACTGTCCAGGATTGCGGTACTCACGGCAAGGACCCGGTCGACTACCCGACCTTCGCGGAGGCCGTGGCACGGCTCGTAGCGGCAGGCGCAGCCGACTTTGGGGTCGTGGTGGACGGAGCCGGCATCGGCTCGGCGATGGCCGCAAACAAGGTTCCGGGCGTTCTCGCAGCCGCCTGCTACACCGAGACCCTTGCGCGCAACGCACGCGAGCACAACGACGCGAACGTGCTCACGCTCGGCGCGGCCCATGTAGACGCCACGACCGCACGGAGGATCCTCGACACGTTCCTTTCGACCCAGTGCACGGTCGAGCGCCACCGTTCGCGAGTCCGGCTGATTCGGGACATCGAGAGCGGTGCACTCCGGGGCGGCGGCTCGGCCCGCGACCTCGCCGCCGACGACATCGCCCGAATTACCAAGAGAGTGAAGGAGCTGCTGGGCTCCGGTGGAGGAGATGTCAGCCGGCCCGCGCCGGTGCCCCCCGAGCAGCTCGCGAAGCTCATCGACCACACACTTCTGAGGCCTGAGGCGACGAGCGCGGACATTCAGAAGCTGTGTGACGAGGCGAGGCGGTACTCCTTCTTCTCGGTTTGCGTCAATCCCTCGTACGTGCGCGACGCCAAGACACTGCTTCGAGGGTGTCCCGTCAAAGTCTGCTGCGTCGTCGGTTTTCCCCTCGGAGCACAACCGCCCGAGATCAAGACCCTGGAAGCACGCCGCGCCATTCGCGAGGGTGCCCAGGAGATCGACATGGTGATCAACATCGGCGCCCTCAAGGGCGGCGACGATGACCTGGTCCGCCGCGACATCCGGGGCGTGGTCGAGGCGTGCAAGGAGGGGCGTGCCGTCTGCAAGGTCATCCTCGAGACCGCGCTCCTCTCCGACGAGGAGAAGGTCCGCGGCTGTGAGCTCTCGATGAAGGCGGGCGCCGACTTCGTCAAGACCTCGACGGGGTTCTCGAGCGGCGGAGCAACGGTGGAGGATGTCGGGCTGATGGCCCGAACCGTTTCACCGAAGAGGCTCGGCGTCAAAGCGTCGGGCGGGATCCGCACGTACGCGGACGTCGTGCGGATGATCCAGGCCGGCGCGACCCGCGTCGGGTGCAGCAGCAGTGTGAGAATCATGGAGGAGGCGCGGGCGCTCGCCGCGCGGAAGGGATAGCAGGGATGGCGGAGCTTCGTTGCTATGTTTTCCTCGACAGCCTCCAGCCGCAGTTCGCCGCGTTCCTCGGCACCGTGGCGCAGGGCTTCCTCCCCACGCCCGAGCAGGCCTCGCTCTTCGTCGAGATCGCGCCGGGGATGGACATTATGCGCGTGACCGACGTCGCTCTCAAGGCGACCGACGTGAGGCCCGGCATGCTGATCATCGAACGCCTATACGGTATGCTGGAGGTTCACTCCGACTCGCAGGCCGACGTACGCGAGGCGGGGCGGGCGATCCTGGAGTCCCTCGGCCTCAAGGAAGAGGACCGCGTCAAGCCGCAGCTCGTCTCGAGCCAGGTCATCCGCAATATCTCGCCGTACCACACGCAGCTCATCAACCGTACCCGACACGGCGATATGATCCTGCCAGGGCAAACCCTCTACGTGCTCGAGGTGGCGCCGGCCGGGTACGCCGCGATCGCCGCCAACGAGGCCGAGAAGGCGGCCAACATCAACATTCTCGAGGTGCGCGCATTCGGCAGCTTCGGCCGAGTGTACCTCGGTGGCGAGGAGCGGGACATCGACGTCGGCTATCGCGCGGCCGAGCAGGCCATCGCGGACCTGCGGGGGCGTGAGGTGAAAATCGGCGGCGCGTAGTCGCCGCACTCGCACGGTTCCAACCGCGGGGACGCGGAAGAAGGAGGCTGTGACATGACGGAAGCGTTGGGCATGATCGAGACGAGGTCCTTTCCGGCCGTGGTCGAGGCCGCTGACGCCGCGGTCAAGGCCGCGAAGGTCGAGCTGGTCTCGTACGAGAAGACCGGCGGCGGCTATGTGTCGGTCATCGTGCGGGGCGACGTCGCGGCGGTGAAGGCGGCGTGCGACGCCGGTCAGGTCGCCGCGGGTCGCGTCGGCGAGGTAGTGGCCGTCCACGTGATCGCACGCCCGCACGTCAACGTGGACGTGGTGATGCCGCTGGGCCGCCAGGCCTCGGCCAAGGCCGCGAAGAAGTAGCGGCTCGCCCCCGCCGGACCGTCCGGACGCCCGGGGGCGGGACGCGGAGACGCACACCCATGCAGCTCGCCAAGGTCGTCGGAAATGTGGTGGCCAGCCAGAAGGACACGAGCCTCGAGGGGCTCAAGTTGCTCCTCGTCCGCGGCGTCGACGAGGGGGGCCGCGAGAGCGGGGCGTTCCTTGTCGCGGCCGACGCCGTGGGCGCGGGCCCTGAGGAGATCGTCCTGATCGCTTCCGGGAGCTCCGCGCGCCAGACCCACGCCACCGACAAGCGGCCGGTGGATGCGGTCGTGATGGCGATCGTGGACTCGTGGAGCGTGGAAGGGGTCGTGAAGTACAAGAAATGAGAAGACCGGGCACAGGGCAAAGAGCACCGGGCCCAGGGGGCCCCGCAATCCACTCGCGGCCTGCAGGCAATGTCCCCTTCAATCGAGGTTGCCCACGAGGACCGGATAGCTGCGCGCCACTGCGTCGTCATGCACCCCGCACCCTTGGCCCTGCCGTGCGAGCGGAACGAGCATGACGAAGTTGACCGACCAGGACGTCGAGACGATCGCACGCCGCATCGTCGCAGATCTCGAGCCCCGCACCAAAGCGACGCCCGGTTCGTCCGGCACCCCCACCGGCCCGGGACTCGGGATCTTCGCAACGGTTGAAGACGCCGTGCGAGCCGCCAGCGTCGCCCAGCCGGTGTTCGTCGCGCTCCCTCTCGAACTGCGAGCGAAGATCATCGCCGCGATCCGGACCACGATGCTGGAGAACTGCGAGGCGCTGGCGCGCGCCGCGTGGGAGGAGACCGGCCTCGGCCGCCTCGAGGACAAGGTGATGAAGAACCGCCTCGTGAGCGAGAAGACGCCGGGACTCGAGGACCTCTATTCCACCGCGATCACGGGAGACCACGGGCTGACCCTCACGGAGGCGGCACCGTTCGGGGTGATCGGCGCGATCACACCCGTCACCAACCCCACCTCCACGGTCATCTGCAACGCCATCGGCATGCTCGCGGCCGGGAACTCAGTGGTGTTCAACGTCCACCCAGGCGCCAAGGCATGTTCGATGCTGACGGTGGCGCTGCTGAACCAGGCCATCACGGCGGCCGGCGGTCCACCCAACGTCGTCGCGTGCCTCGCCGATCCGACCATCGAGACCGCGCAGGAGATCATGCGTCACCCGGCCGTCCGCCTGCTGGTGGTCACCGGCGGCGGCGCGGTCGTCAAGGCGGCGATGGCGTCCGGCAAACGGGCCATTTGCGCCGGGCCCGGCAACCCGCCGGTGGTGGTGGACGAGACCGCCGACATCGACAAGGCCGGGCGCGACATCGTCCTCGGTGCCTCGACGGACAACAACATCATCTGCACCGACGAGAAGGAGGTGTTGTGCGTCGACATGGTCGCCGACGGACTGCTCAAGGCCATGGCGCGTAGCGGCGCGGTCCTGATCGAGCGTCACCGCCTCCTCGCTCTCGAGAAGATCGTCTTCACCAAGACGAACGGGCCGCGGGAACACGCGGAGATCAACCGCGACCTCGTAGGCAAGAACGCCAGCGCCATCCTCTCGAAGCTCGGGATGACCGTGTCGGCCTCTGTTCGGCTCGGGCTCGTCGAGGTGGACGAGGACCATCCCCTACTGTGGACGGAGCAGATGATGCCCATCATGCCTTTCTGCCGCGTCCCCAACGCGAACTATGCGATCGACCTCGCGGTCAAGATGGAGGGCGGCAATCGCCACAGCGCGGTGATGCACTCCAAGAACCTCGACAACCTCTCGCGCATGGCCAAGGAGTGCAACTGCAGCATCTTCGTGAAGAACGGCCGCTCCCAGGCGGGCCTCGGCCTCGACGGCGAGGGCTACTGCTCGTTCACCATCGCGAGCCCGACCGGTGAGGGGATGACCAGCCCGCGGTCGTTCTCCCGTTCCCGCCGGTGCGTGCTTGTGGATCACTTCAGGATCACGTGATGAAAAGGCACCCCGCCATCGCCGTGCTTGAGTTCAGGGACATCGCCGTCGGGGTCTTCGCGACCGACGCCCTTCTCAAGCGCTCCCCCATCGCTTTCGTGAAGTGCGGCACGATCAGCCGAGGTCGCTTCCTGACCCTGATCGGCGGCACTACCGCGTCGGTCGAGGAAGCCGTTTCGGAGGGGCTTGCCCAGGGCGGCGACAGCGTGCTCGACCACGTCATGCTCGCGGATGTCCACCCCCAGCTCTACGAGGGGATCCTGGGCCATCGCAGCCCAGTCGGCCCGGGTTCCATTGCGATCATCGAGACAGGCACGGTGTCTTGCAACGTTCGCGCCGCCGAACTGGCTCTCAAGGGGACCACGGTGGACCTCGTCGAGATCCGCCTTGCCGACTCCGGACTCTCGGGCAAGGGACTCTCGATCTTCGAGGGCGAACTCCACGACGTCGAGGCAGCCGTCGAGATCGCGGTCGGGTTCCTTGAGCGCACCGGCGTCCAGGTCGGTTTCAAGATCATCTCCGCCCCGCACGAGGCGTTGTCGCGGCAGGTGGAGGGCAGCACCTACTTCGGCTCGGCGTCGCTGCTGGAGCTCGACGGTGAGGAGGGCGAGGGCTAGTGCTCCTGGGGCGGGTCATCGGCGCGGTGGTGCCATGTGTCGTCTGCGAAGGGCTCGATGGCACACCGATGCTGCTCGTGCAGCCGCTCGACATGGCGGGAAGCCCCAAGGGACGCACCGTGGTTGCCGCCGACAGCACCCGGATGGCCGGGCCCGGAGAAATTGTGTACTACGAGAGCGGCCGCGAGGCGGCCCTCGCCCTCGAACCCGCGTTCGTCCCGGTGGACCACGCCATCGTGGGGATCGTGGACGGTCTGCACGTCCCCGGGCGGGAGCCGGCGCCATGATCCTCGGGCGCGTCGCTGGGGCGATCCACTCCACCATCAACCACCCCTTCTACAACGCCAGGAAGCTGCTGGTGGTTGAGAAGATTGACCCGGAAGGCCTCCCAGCCGGAGACTACCTGATCGCCGTGGACGTCGTGGGCGCGGGCGTCGGCGAGCGCGTCCTGGTGCTCGACGAGGGAAACGGCGCCCGGCAGGTTCTTTCCTCGAGTGACGGACCCGTCCGCTCGGTGGTGGTCGGGATCATCGACCATGTCGAGCTCACCCGCCAGGCAAGCTGAGAGACCTTCGCAGGAACGCCATCGCCTCGTCGTGGATCCCGGGAGCCTCGCCCTCGCGCGGCCCCGCCACGTTGAGGGTTTGGACCTCTTCGCGGTCGATCCACTCTGCAACCTCGGCCGGCGAGGGCCGTTCGTCGAGGTCCACCACGCAGACTGGCTTCCCGGCGCGGCGCGCCAGGCTGACGGTGAGTGCCGTCCCGCCCTTCGGCACGCCTCGGGTCAGGACGAGGGTGCCGTCGGAATCGCGCACGTTCCACGCAGTCCGTTGGGGGTACGAGCTCGTGGGCGTCTCCTGAAGGGGGTAATGATGCGGAATCGGTCCGCCCTCCGCCCTCCGTCCGCGCGGGCACCATCCCCCACAGGGGATGCCGAGCGAAATCGCCACGTCGAGGGCCGCCCGGTCCACGCCCGTCTGACCGCCCGACACCAGGCAACCCACGACCGCGTGGCTTCCGGGCTCATCGCTCACGGCGGCTCCCTCTTCCCACCCTTCGCGCGCCGCAGCCGGTGGGTGCGCCCAACCAGCCCTCGAACGGGTCAAGGTCCCCGCCCGGCCGCGGTACACTTTTCAAAGATGCCATCCGGAAACCTTGCCCGACACGGTGCGTACCGTCAAGTGTGAGCGATGTCGGCCGCAGCTTCGCGTATCCTTTCCGGCACCCCCGTTGGGTGGGACGGGCGCTGATAGGCGCGGCGCTGGAAGTCGTGCCGGTCGTGCTGCTGCTCCCGGGCATCCTCAGCCTCGCACGACACCGCTACCTCTACCTCGTCCCCCGAGCCGCCATCCTGCTGTTGCCCGTGGCGGCGGCCCTGGGCCTCGGGTGTCGGTTTATTGTATTCGGCTATCTGGGCCGCGCGGCGCGTGAGGTTCTCGACGGGAGCTCGACGGGTCTTCCAGCGTGGGATCGCGTGGGGGACGACCTGCTGGACGGGCTCAAGCTGTGGCTCGTAGCGCTCGCGCTCTGGCTGCCGGCAGTGGCTGTGACGGCAGGGTTCGCGCTCCTCGTCATGGCGCTCACTTCACCCGGCCTCGCCTGGCTGCCGGTGATCCTCGTCGGACTGCCGGCGGCGCTGCTTACCCTGGCGTACTTGCCCGCTGGGCTCCTGGCCGTGGTTTCCGAGGGCAAGCTCGGCGCGGCGTTCAGCATCGACCGCGTGACCGTCACTGTGGGACGGGCTTTCGGGCCCTACGCGCTGGCATTCCTCGTGGCGCTCGGCGCTGAGATCTTCGCCCAACTCGGGCTGGCACTCTGTTGCGTCGGCATCTTCGCGACCCGGTTCATCGCCCACTGCGTGACCGTGCATGCCTTCGCGACCGCATACGGACAGGGGACCCAGGGAGCCGCGTCCGCCTCACCGGAGGTCCAGCCCTCGGCGCCGACCCCAGAGGGGATCCCGCCCTCAACGGTCTCGACCTGACGACAACCTCCGACTCGGTGGCGGCTGCGCCTCGAGCCCAACGTGGCCAGCCCCTGTATTCCCACAGCGACGCCGCACGATCCTACGAGTGCCGCCGTGACGCGATGGCACGAAGGTGTTGATCGCTCCAGCCTACTCGGGTCTGGCGGCCTCTCTCGCTGGCGGGAGGGCTTGCCACCAGGCTGGCAGATCGGCAAACGGCACCGCCGACTGGTTTCCCGCCGCGAGGTCCCGTACCGTGACTGTCTTCGCCTTCAGCTCGTCGTCGCCCAGCATCGCCACGGCGCGAAAGCCGTCCCGGTCGGCCCTCTTGAGGGCCGCCTTGAGCGACCGGCCCGTGATCTCAAGCTCCACCGGGACCCCTCCCCGAATCCAGCCTCGCGCCAGCTCGAGCGCCCGGTTCTCCGCGGCGGCTCCCATCGGCACCAAATACAGAGCGGCTCGCGCCAGGACAGCATCCTTGAACCGGGCAGGCAGTACCTCGACGAGACGGTCTTCTCCGATCGCGAACCCGACACCGGGCACGGCCGGCCCACCGAGGTCGGCGATCAGGCGGTCGTAGCGGCCGCCGCCGCATAGCACCGCGTTTGTCCCGAGCTGGGGGGACACCACCTCGAAGACGGTGCGCAGATAGTAGTCCAACCCACGCACGAGCCGCCGGTTGCGGACGTAGGGGATGCCGAGCGCTTGCAGGTGGGCTTCGACCCCGGCCACGTGCTGACGCGAAGGATCGCCGGCCACGTCGTCCACCCCCGGAGCATCGGCGGCGATCACCTGGCAGGCCGGCACCTTGCAGTCGAGGATCCTGAGCGGGTTCTCCTCCAGCCGGCGCTGGCAGTCCGAGCAGAGCTCCGCCCGGCGTGGGGTCAGCGCGACGCGGATCCCCTCCTGGTAGCGGGCGCGGTCCTCCGGGTCACCGAGGTTGTTGAGGTGTATCTGGAGGTCAGTGAACCCGAGCCGAACGAAAAATTCGTGCATCGCCGCGAGCAGCTCGGCGTCGGCGAGGGGGGTGTCGGCACCGATGATCTCCAGACCGATTTGCGAGAACTGCCGGTAGCGGCCGTGCTGCATCCGCTCGTACCGAAACATCGGCCCGAGGTAGAACAGGCGTAGAGGCTGACTGCGATCTCCCAGGCGGTTCTCGATCCAGGCCCTGGCGACACCCGCGGTCATCTCCGGCCGCAGGGTCAGCGAGCGCCCCTTGCGGTCCGGGAAGGTGTACATCTCCTTGTGGACGATGTCGGTGCCCTCCCCGACCGAACGCACGAACAGCTCGGTAGCCTCGAAGACGGGCGTGCGGATCTCCTCCCCGCCGAACGAGGCGAACACCTCGCGGGCAACCGTCTCGACGGCCAGCCAGAGGCGAGTTTCGGGCGGAAGCAGATCACGGGTACCCCGCGGGCGTTGGATCACGCTTCCCTCCACATCTCCGAGCCGTCGCCGAGCTCCCGCTCGTCGTCCGCGGCCAGGTACCGAGCCTTGATCTCGAGGTAGCTGCGGACCCCCCGGCGAAGGTGCTCCAGCTCCTCCGCACCCAGTTCGCGGCGCACCTTAGCGGGCACGCCGGCGACCAGCGTTCGGGGCGGCACGACCATGCCCGGCGGGACCAGGGCGCCGGCGGCGACCACGGCCTCCTCCCCGACGACGGCCCCGTTGAGCACGGTGGCGTGCATCCCCACTAGCGCACCGCGGTCGACCCGGCATCCGTGAAGGACCGCCCCATGTCCTACCGTGACATCCTCGCCAACCAGCGTCGGGAAGTCGGGCTCGTCGACGTGGACGACGGCGTTGTCCTGGATGTTGGATCGAGCCCCGATCCGAATTTCCTGCAAGTCGGCTCGCAGCACCGCGCCGTACCACACGCTCGCATCGTCGCCGAGGTCCACGTCACCCACGATGACGGCCGTAGACGCTACGAAGACGCGACAACCGAAGCGAGGCGATTTGCCGGCAAACGACCTTACCTTCACGGCTCGCACCTCCACTCAGGCCGGTCACGCTAACACACACAGCCGCCTGGGGCAACGAGCCATGACCCCGGGCGGGAGCCCGAGGGCTGTGGAACGGCCGTCCGAACCAGATGCGGCAAGTGGCACAGTTTGCACACAATACGCACAAGTCACACTTTTTCAATAACTTATACCACCGCACTCCCGGCAGTGCACGATGCATAACCCGTTGAGATAGGGGGGCTTTCCTGTCCCTGGACCGACTTTTCCGCAGGTTTTTCCGCAAAAACTGCGGAATCTTCAGGCGGCCTTCACAGCCTCACGCCCCACGCGGTCGGAGGCTTCCAGGGGCCGGCCCTCACGAGCCGCGGTGGGTCCGCTGTGAGGTCCAGTACGGTCGAGGGTGCGCCGCCCGCGGCGTCCCCGCCGTCCAGTAGGACGGTAAGCCCGTAGCCGAGCAGATCAGCCACATCGTCGGCCCTAACGCTCGGCCGGCCTCCGCTTCGGTTGGCCGACGTGGCTGTGAGGGGACCCACCAACTCCAACAACGCACGGAGGAGGTCGTGGGAGGGGACCCTCACCGCCAGGGTCCGCCCTGCCCCGCCGGCCGCGAGCCTCGAGGAGACGGGCAGCACGACCGTCACCGGCGCAGGCCACGCCGTCTCGAGGCGGCTTCGCCAGCCAGGGCGGACCACGACCAGGCGTTCGATCTGCGCCAGCGAGGCACCGACGACGAGAAGCGCCTTCTCGGCAGGCCGCCCTTTGAGATCGAAGACCCGCTCGACCGCTTCGTAGTCCTCTGGGTTCACGGCGAGGCCGTAGAACGTCTCGGTCGGGATGGCCACGACTCCGTGACCGGCGATGGCATCCCTCACCGCGCCCGCCGCAGCCGCCAGATGTTCCTTTGAGGTAAACGGCAGCCGGAGCATCAGGAGGTCTTCAGGAGCTCGCGCGCGTGCTGCCTGGCGGCGGCGGTCGGCTCGCCCCCGCCGAGCATCCGCACCAACTCTTCCACCCTCGCGTCGGCTGCCACGGGCTCCACGTGGGTCACCGTCCGCCCGCGCGAGGCTTCCTTGCGAACGACCAGATGGGACGTTGCTTTCCCGGCTACCTGAGGGAGATGCGTCACGACCATCACCTGGTCGCGCCCGCCCAGGGCCGCGAGCAGCGTCCCCAGTTCGTCGGCGACGGTACCCCCGATGCCCGCGTCCACCTCGTCGAACAGCAGGGTCAGCACGCCGCGACGTGGAAGCGAGTCCCGCAATACCGTTCGCATCGCGAGGTGGATGCGCGACAGCTCCCCGCCGGACGCGATGCGCGCCATCGAGCGCACTGCTTCGCCGGGGTTGGTGGAGAGCTCGAACTCACCGGCGTCGATGCCGTCCTCGGCCGGCTCGATCCGGGCTCCGTCGACTTCTAGCGTGCCGGACGCTGAAATGCGCGGCACCAGTGTCAGCCTGAGGCGTGCCCGGGGGATCCCCAACCCCTTGAGCACGTCGATCACTTTCCCGGAGAAACGCTCGGCGGCCGACACCCGTTGGCGAGAAAGCGACTTGGCCAGCGCGAGATACTGTGCAGCCAGACGCTTCTGCTCTTCTTCGAGGCGTACGATGTCGTCCTCGACGCCTTCCAGCTGTTCCCGCTCGGCCTGCAGCCGTGCACGGTGCTCGAGCACCGCCTCCACCGAACCACCGTACTTGAGCGCAAGCCGTTCGAGCAACGCAAGCCTGTTCTCGACGTGCTCGAGGCGCGTCGGGTCCGGGCGGACCCGGTCGGCAAGCTCGCCAACGGCCCTCTCGGCCTCCTCCGCGAGGACCTGGGCCTGCTCGAGGTCGGATGCCGTGTCGCCGACACCGATCCCGAGGGTATGCAGCTCGCGCATCGCGCGGGCCGCACGCGCCAGGGCTACGGCACCGCCCTCCCCGGCGAGCGCTGCGAGCGCCGCAGCCACGAGCTCTCCAATGCGCTCGGCGTGCTGAAGGAAGGCGCGCTCCTCCCGGAGGGTATCCTCTTCGCCGGGCTCTGGGCGCGCTTCCTCAATCTCGCGAGCCTGGAAGGCAATCACGTCAAGCCTGTCGCGGCGGTTGACCAGAGCACGACGCTGCGAATCGAGCTTCTCTCGCGCCTCCTGCCATAGCGCGTAGGCGGCGGCAACACCCTCGCGCGCGCCGCCGAGTCCGCCCGCAGCGTCCACCAGCGCGATGTGGGTCGCCGGGTCGGTGAGCCCGCGCTGCTCGTGCTGGCCGTGGATCGCCAGCAGGAAAGGAGCGAGCCGTTGGAGCGCGCCCACGGTGACCGGCACGTCGTTGGCCCAGGCGCGGGAGCGGCCATTGGCCGAAACCTCGCGCCGCAGCACAAGTTCCTCGCCGGCCTCCACTCCGAGTTCGCCCAGCAGCTCCAGGGCCACATCGTCGGGCGGCGTCAGGAAGCATCCCTCGACGATGAGGCGGTCGCGGCCTCCCCTGACCTGGTCGGCATCGGCCCTCTCTCCGGCGAGGAGCTGGAGCGACTGGACGAGCAGGGACTTGCCGGCGCCCGTTTCGCCGGTCAGGACGATGAACCCGGCCGGCAGCTCCAGCCGCACTTTCTCGATGATGCCGAGGTCCCGTACCTCAAGCTCCCGGAGCATGGTGAGGGAATGCTAGTCGGCGGCGGCGGGGTTTGCAACGAGCCCTCCGGCGGCGGCCAAGCAAAGCCGGGCCGGGTCGATGTGGCGGCGAACCGCTTCGACCACCTCACCGCGCCCGGTCGCGAGGATCTTTCCCGGGATCAGGTCGATCTCCGTCACGGACAGCCCGTGACGGCTCAGGCGGACGATCTCCCGCGCCTGCCCGCCCGGCGTCGCCAGCGCGACCCTATACCCACCGGCCATCGCGGCACGCTCGTCGTCGAGCTCCCGTTCGTCCGGCCCCTCGGCCACAAAGCGGGCGATTTCCTCACGCGCAGCACCCTCAGCGCGTGCGAGGCTCGAAGGCGCGACGGAGAACGTCGCCGCCCACGGTCCATCGAGCAGGGATGCCCCGAAGAACCGTGAGATCACGCCGTACGTCAACCCCTCGCGGTCCCGCAGGCGCATCCCGAGCCGTGACGACAGCGTGGACTGGCCCAGAACTGCGTTACCGAGAGCGGCCGCGAAAAAGTCCTCGTCGCGCCGGCGCAGCCCGCCGGGGTGACCCAGTACCACGTCGAGGTTCGGCTTGTCCGGCATCGTGTCGTGCGCTTCAGCGGGATCGACGTCGGCCGCCGTGCGGCGCTGCACCGGAGGTACCTTTCCGCTTCCCCCTTTCGCGCCTTCCAGGAGGCCTTGCAGCCGCTCCGCCACGACAGACGGCTCGAAGTCCCCCACCAGAGCGAGCAGCAGCGACGCCGGCCCGTACAGCCGCCCATGGACGGCGATCAGGTCCTCGCGCGTGACCCGCTCCAGACCGGCCCGACGCTCCTCCAGAGGCCGGCGGTAGTGGGGATGGCCGGAGGGAAAGACAAGGCGCGAAAACGCCTCGAACGCCCGGTGAAAGGTGTCCTCCTGGGCGTGGGCCAGCTCGCCGAGCCTCAGGACACGCAGCTTCTCCAGCTCCTCCGCCGGGAACGCCGGGCGCTGGAGCATCTCGATCAGAAGCTCCAACACCAGCGGCAGGTGGCGGGACAGGCACCTCCCGGAGCAGTACACCTCGAGCGGGTTGAACCCATCTCCGGACACGTCGAGCTCGATGCCGCGGTCCTCGATGATACGGGCGAACTCGAGTCTCCCGTGCGTCTCGGTTCCACGCTCGAGCATGTCAGGTACGAGCGATGCGGCGCTCCAGGTCTCGGCCTCGACCAGGCCGTGTCCAGCCAGGAGCGACCCTTGCAAATGCACGGTCGTATTGGAGTGTCTGGGCAGCAGGAGCAGCCGCCCGCCACCCGGAAGGCCCACTTCTTCGACCTTTGCGGCGAGGTCGCTTCGAAAATGGCAGGGGTGCGGCACCAGGCCGGTCGCGGCCAGACGCTGGACCGTGCCGGAGGCCCCTTGGCCGTTCCTGGGTACGAAGTAGCCGACCGAGATCGAATCGTCGACGAATATCTCCCCAGCCACCCGCACGACATCCTCGCGGCTCACCGCCTTGATACGGTCGGGATAGTCCAGGTAGAAACGCCAGTCCGCCGCCGAGATGGCTTCCGTGATCGCTGCCGCGACCTGGGTCGGGGAATCCCGATGGTACGCCGTCTGCGCCTCCACCTGGGCCTTGGCACGCACCAACTCGGCCTTCGAGAGCCCCTTGCGGACGACCGCCGCAAGTTCCCGCCGGATGATCCGCTCCACCTTCTCGTGCCGGGTCGCCGGGTTCAGCGTCGCGAAGACCTGGAAAAGACCGGGGTCGCGCAACTGCCAGCAGATCGCCTGGACATCGAGGCACAGGTTGGTCTCGACGAGCCGCTGGTACAGACGCGAGGTCACACCGCCTCCGAGGGCATCCGCCAGCACCGCGAGGGCGTGGGTCGAGTCGTGTGCCGCCTCGGGAGCGCGCCACGATACCGCCACCCAGCCCACCTCGCCCGCTCGGCGTACGACGAAGCGCCGCTCTCCCTCCTGCCTGGGCTCGCGCGTAACCACCGGTGGCACGGGCTGCGGCGCACGCGGCAACGGCCCGAAGTGCCGGGCAATCAGGTCGAGCGCCGCCTCCCTGTCGAACGTGCCGACCAGAACGAGTGATGCGTTGTCCGGGTAGTAGAAGGTATTGTAAAACGCCCGCAGGCGGTCGATCGAGGTTGCCTCGATGTCGCTCCGCCACCCGATGGTCGGGTGGTGGTACGGGTGCTCGCGGAATGCAATTGCGAACGATTCCTTGAGCAGCACATCGGAGGGGTCGTTTTCGCCGCGCTCGAACTCGTTGCGCACCACGGTCATCTCGGTAGCGAGGTCCTCCGGCCTGAGCAGCGCCGCCCGCATGCGGTCCGCCTCCAATTCGAGGGCCAGATCCAGGTCCTCCGGCGGGAGCGTCTCGAAGTAGTTCGTGCGATCGAACCACGTCGTGGCATTGAAGTACGCCCCGACTCGTTCCAGCACCCGCGCGATCGGGCGCCCCTCGCTCGGGTTGAAATTGCGCGAACCCTTGAACATCAGGTGCTCGAGAAGGTGCGTCGAGCCAGTGTGCCCGACCGCCTCGTTGCGCGACCCGACATGATAGACGACGCACGACGCGACGACCGGCACGCTGGGGTCGGGAAGAAGCAACACCTGCAACCCGTTGCTCGCAAGTTTCAGCTCTTCCACGCCGCGTTCCTGGGCAAGGACCTCGAATCCTTCGGTCATTCACGACCCTCCGGCCCGCTATGATAGCTGTCATGATCGATCTGCGTTCGGACACCGTGACCCGACCGACCCCGGCGATGCGCCGTGCCATGGCGGACGCAGAGGTCGGCGACGACGTCTACCGCGAGGACCCCACGGCGCTGCGCCTTGAGGAGCTCGCGGCGGCCACGCTGGGCTTCCCGGCAGCGCTCTTCGTCCCGACGGGGACGATGGGCAACCAGCTTGCGGTCCACCTCCAGACCAGACCCGGGAGCGAGGTGATCATCGAGGCCAGGGGGCACATCTTCAACTTCGAGATGGGGGCGATGGCCGTCTGGTCCGGAGCACTGCCCCGACCGATCGCCACCGACAACGGCCTTCTGGAGACCGCCCAGGTCGAGGCCGCGATCGCGCCCGAGGTTTCCTACCGCACGCCGAGCCGTCTGCTGGCACTCGAGAACACCCACAACCTGTGGTCCGGGCTCCCAATGGACGCATCTCGGACGCGCTCGCTCGCGGCCGTCGCACACGCCCACGGGCTTGGCGTGCACCTCGACGGCGCGCGTATCTTCAACGCCGCCGCCGCGCTCGGTACCACTGCGGCCGAGCTTGCCGCCGGCTGCGACACGGTCATGTTCTGCCTCTCCAAGGGGCTGGCGGCTCCCGCAGGCTCGATGCTGTGCGGGTCGAAGGACCTCATCGAAGAGGCGATCCGGGCGCGCAAGCTCTTCGGCGGCGGGATGCGCCAGATCGGCATCCTTGCGGCCGCGGGGATCGTCGCTCTCACCGAGATGGTGGACCGTCTCGGTGAGGACCACGCCCGTGCGCGGCGCCTCGCCGAGGGGCTCGCCGAGCTTCCCGCCGTCGATATCGACCCTACCCGGGTCTACACGAACATCGTGGTCTTCCGGTTGCGGCCCGAGAAGGTCCCGGGCGCCGCCGAGGTCGCGCCCTCGCAGCGCTTCGTCACGGGCCTGAAGGAGCGCGGAGTCCTGTGCGGGACTTTCAGCGCTGCCGAGGTCCGCATGGTCACCCACTACGAGATCGGCTCCGCCGACGTCGAGGCGACGCTGCAAGCCGCCCGCGACGTGCTCAAGTTAAGAGTGAAGAGTGAAAAGTGAAGAGTTGAAGGACAAGAGAACAACATGGATCACCGAGACGCAGGCGCAGGATTGCAGTTCCTTTCAGTTGGTCCTTCACTCCTAACTCTTCACTCCTCAGTCTTAACTCAACCGTAGTTCCCGAGCTTTCGGCGCTGCTACGCGGCTTCCTCGCCGGGGCCGGGCCGGTCCTTGGCGGCACGAACGAGCGCGTAGACCGTGAGCCCGACGCACAATACGAAGACCGCGAGGAACAGCGCGAGCGAACCCCACTGCGGAGCCACCGTCACCTGCTCGCCGGCACGCGCCTTGGCGAGGTAGAAGTCCCGCAGCTCGTGACGCGTGACGATCATGAGGACCATCGCGCCGACAATCAACTCCGCCGCCCGCCGGACCTTGGTCGCCTGGACAAGAGGGTCGGATATCTGCGCCAGGACGACGAGCAGCAGCACTCCGGCGAGGATGCCGACGCCCAGCGGCGCCATCGTCACGGCACCGCCGCGCATGAATGCCCGGAGGACGTCCTCCGGCAGCGCCAGCAGGAGCCAGAAACCGTCCACGAGTTGGAGGAGCGTCGCGATCAGGGCGGCCTTCACTCCGAAGCGCGCCATCCCTCGCAGCGCCTCCGGATCGCCTCCCCTGGCGGCCCGGCGCACCGCGACGAAGGCGGCGAGTGCCCCGGCCATCGCGACGGCCGCCAAGACGAAGTGGATGAAACGCGGCAGGAAGGAGGGGTCGCCCAGCGCCACCCACGCGCGGTCCGCAACCTGTTCCCAACGCCCGGGCTGCAGATGAAGGAGATTGACCGTGACCTGGATGGCAGCGATTGCGACGAAGCAGACCGCCTCCAGCGCGACGATGGCGCCTGCATCCTTGCCCCCACGCAGCCGGAACTTCGCGACGTAGTTCAGGTAGTACCCGATCGTCAGCAGAATCAACATGCCGAACCACGCCCAGCCCACGAGGATCGCCGCCGTGTAGAAGAAGCGGCCTAGGACGACCTGCACGAACAGGAGAGGCGCGATCCCGAACGTGATCGCGAGCGAGATCGCCCAGGAGTTCACCCCGACGAATAGGGTTCGGATCTCTCGCCGGCCGGCGCCGGCCGCGCCAGCGAAGGCTGCCAGCAGCGTCCCTCCCAGCACGGTGTTCACGAAGAGCAGGTGGATGAAGAAGGTCAGCACCCAAAGCACGTGGAAGAGCCACGGCGGCCCCGGCAGCGGCGCCGGATCGAGTGCGGGTATCAGGCTAGTTGGCATGGCTCGCCTCCGCGACGTACGACTGTTTCAACGACAAGAGGTATGCGGCCAGGGCTTCCTGCTCCTCGTCGGTTCCGACCAGCGGCGGCATCAGCGGGTAGTCCAGCCTCTCAGTGGCGATGCGCCCCCGGTTCGAGTACTTCCCCGTCGCGTAGTCCTTGCCTGCCTCGTGCAGGGTCGAGAGGATGCCCTTGAGCATGTCGGGGTCGACCGGCGCCACCAGCTTGCGGATCGACAGGTAGCCGTCGAGGGTGTGGCAGGAGGCGCACTCGGCGCGAAAGACGGCGTGGCCCTTCGCCTCGATGCTCGCCGCGCTGCCGCGAGCCGCCCACAGGGCTTTTGCCAGCACGCCCCGCTGGTTGAGATCAGCGATCTCGCTCACGCGAATCCCGTTCGAAAACATGAAATCGCGGATCACGAACGGCTTTCTCGACCCCTCCCGGAGTCGCTCGAATCCCCCGAAGAAGACGAATGCTACGAGCATGGCCGCAACCGCGGTGGGCCAGCGGTGGAGCTTCGGCGCTGCGAGTGCGAAGAGCGCGACCAGGAGGTATGCTGCAAGCGCCCACAGAACAAGGTGCCGGGTGGAGGACAGCGCCGCCAGGAGCGGCTTGGCACCGAGGAAGATCGCCTTCACCGAACCGGGCAGCACGAACTCCCACCACCGGTAGCCGGCGTACGCAAGCAGCGCCCCGACGACCTGGAACACCGCGAGCAGCCGCACCATGCGGGCGCGCAACGACACGTTGGGCTCACGCTGTGCGGCCAGCGTCAGGTACGCACCCGCGAGGAGGAGGCAGATGCCGGTCCGCAGCACGAGACCGGGAAGATATCCGGGGTTGAAGATCCCATCCCAGAAAGAGCGGGTCTCCAGCCAGCGCCCCGGGGTGAGCATGAAGGACAGGATCCCCTGGATGATGACCAGCGACATGTACGCGGCGAAGAAGTACAGCCAGATGATCACGAGATGCGTGCGGGGTCTGACCTTCTCCCAGGTTGCGTAGTAGAGCAGCGCGGTCGCCACCTCGAGGATGAAGAAACCCCACTCGGCCGCCCAACCCCAGACGTAGTTGTGGATAAGCGCGGAGGTCGCCACCGGCTGCACGAGACCAATCGTCACCCAAATGCCGACGCCCGAGATCGCCCCAAAGACGGTCGAGACCAGGATCAGCATCAGCGAGCTGCGCTTCGCCAGGGCGCGCATCGCGGGGTTGCGCCGCCGCACCGCCAGTGTCTCGATCACGGCGATCGCGAACCCGCCGCCGATCGCGAAGTGCGAGACCAGGACGTGGGCGATCGCGACGATTCCGATGAGCACGCCGCCGCCAAGCCCGAGGTTCCAGATTGGGTAGTCCACTCCGGCCTCCTTTCCTCAAACCGATCGAACGCTTGCGCAACTCTAGCATTTCCGGACACGACAGGAAGGCTCCGTCTCAGGAAAAGGGGCCACCCGGAGGTGGCCCCATGTGAACCGCAATGCCGCACGGGATCACGGGCTCAAAGGGGTGATTGCCGCGCGGTCCATCCGAGCCGTCAGATGGTGACGGACCACTTGCTCAGGCTGCAGCTTGTCGGTGAGGGCGTTCGGGGCGAAGAGCTTGATCGTCGAGATCGCCGCCTCGCTCGTGAACACCGCGCTCTTGGCCGAGACCGTGGTCAGGGTGCCCTCGCCGGTGAGGAACGGGCGCAGGTCGACCAGAGGCACGTTCGTCCCGTAGGCGCCGTTGATGACCTTGATCCACTCGTTGGCGACGATCGCGTAGCCCAGCCGCTGCGGGTGGACCCCGTCGTACCCGAAGATCCCGCCGGTGAGGAAGGTCGATTCCAGCTTGATCCCGCCCACCAAGACTCCGTTCGCAACGATGTTCGCGAAGATCGCGTGGAAGTCCACGACCTTGGCGCCGACCTGGCCGGCCACGGCCGAGATGATGCCGTTGATGTCGTTTGTACGCGCCTGGATGGCCGCAATTTCGCTCGCCCGCAGGATGACCCCGGCGTGCAGCCCGGTGGCGTCGACCGAGCCCTCGGGCAGCGGCAGGCCGGTGCCTCCGGCTTCCAGCGGGATGCCGATCCCCTGGGCAAGCAGGGACGACGCGCCAAGCGTCACGTAGTCCTGCTCGGTGAGAGGAACGATCGCGGTGGGCGTGCCGCCCAGCAGCGGGATGTGGGCGCCGGTGGCCGGGTTGATTAGGTACGGCTTGATCGTGCTCACGAACGGTATTGCGGTCACGTCCGGAACCGTGCCGACGACGATCGCCGCGGTCGAGAGGTTCTGGCGCAACGCGCCCAGGAGGGTCGTGTACTCCTGCTGGAACTGGGCCGCGGGCGTCAGGGTCACCCCTTCGAGTGCCACACCGGTGAGCGCCGCGTTGAGCACGTCGTTGTTGCCGGCCCACACCGTGACGAAGGTGGGGGCAGCGCCGATGGCTTGTTGAATCGCCGTGTGCTGAGCGTCGCGCAGCACGAGATCGAACATGATCGTGTTGGGGTCGATGTTGCCGGTCAGCAGCTTGGTGATGTCGCCCGTCTTGGTCAGCAGGTCGCCCGCGTTCGCGCCGGGGATGCCGAGGTTGTTGTACGAGGTCGGCAACGTCGCGTTGATCGGCTGGCCGGAGTTCCCCGGCGTCGGCCCGATGACCGGAACGACGCTGCCGTTGACCACGTGGAGGGCCGTGAGCTCGAGAACGGTGCCGTAGCTGCCGATCCCCGGGTCCGAGATCGTCGGCTGCTGGAAGCTGGTGATGCCGAACTGTTTCGCGAGAAGCTCAGGATACGAGTAGTCCTGGTAGAACTTGGTGAGCGCACCGGCGGAGTAGCCGGCCGTGAGGCTGTCGCCGAGAGCCTCGTACTTCGAGAAGTTCGCCTGGGCGAACGCGGCCCCCGCTGCGAGCGCGGCCACGAGCCCAAGGAGCAGAGTTGTGCGTATCTTTCTCATCGTTCCCTCCTAGAACTTGTGGACCACGGTGATGCCGAGCAGGTTGGCCGTGGTCTTGTAGGTGCCATCGTAGCCGTCGGAGTTAATCCCCTCCGTGCTGCGGTCCTTGAATTTCAGGTAGAAGTAGCTGACGTCCAGGCGCGTCTTCGGAGAGAGGCCGATGGAGGCGCCGATTGAGGCACCCTTGCGCTCGGCGTCCGGCAACAGCGGGGAGACCGACTCGGTGGGGACGGGGCTCTTGTCGTCCACCAGACCGAACTGCAAGGCCAACGACGGCGATGCCTTGTACTCGACGCCGAGGCGGTAGCAATCGCTGTCCGTGTACTTTTCCGGTCGGGTCTGGGAAAGCAGCGGGTATCCCACCACCTCGACCGGGAGGTCCTGGAAGCTCGACCACCCCATCCGCATCACGTCGGCCTCGATGCCCAGCTTGCTGCCGTGCCAGGCGAGCGCGATGCGCTTCTCGTCGGGGAACTTGATCGAGGTCTTCGCGGTCGGCTTGGTGCCGAACGGGATCTGACTCCCCACGATCGCGTCGAAGTCCGGGTAACCCGTGGGGAACTGGGTGAATGACGCATTCCCCGTGTAGTTGATCTTCACGTTGGACCGGTACGTCGCGCCGATCGAGAACCCTCCGTCCAGCTTGCCGAGGAGGCCCACGTTCCACCCGAATCCGCCCTTGAAGTCGGTGTACAGGTGCACCTGGCCGACCTCCGCGACCTGTTGAGTGTAGGGGTTGATGGCGCCGAGGGATTGGGTGAGGCTGAGATTCGAGTAGAAGTAGTCGATTCCGGCAGCCAGCGCGAGGTTATCGGTGACCTTGTACGACAGCGTCGGATTGACGTTGAACACCTTGAGGTCGACCCTCTTGGAGACGTACTTGCCGGCGTACTCGTCCGGCCACCACGTTCCGAGGCCGAATGGGGCGTAGGCGCCGATGCCCCAGTGGAGGTCGGGCGTGAGCGCGCCCGTGAGATAGAGCTGCGGCAGAACGAAGATCTGCTTCTTCATGTCCACCGAGTACCCCTGGCCAGGGTAGGGATTGGCACCGTTGAACGTGGACGACTCGGTGATGAGCTCGGTGCCGAGCGCAAACTGCGTCCCCTCCAGGAACGCGATGCCCGCAGGGTTGAAGTAGATCGCGGTCGGGTCGTCCGCGGTCGCCCCGAACGCGCCCCCGAGACCCACGGCGCGCGCTCCGTGCTCGAAGAGCGCAAAGCCGGCCCCGAAGCTTGCAGCCGGCACCAGCAGCAGACACGCCGCAAGCGCCAAAAAGCCCATCCTTCTCGCCATTCTCATGCCCATCTCCCTCCCTTGGCCCCGGTACTGCGGGTTGTTGAGGCTCACTCTATTGAACGCCGGTCAACTCGTCAACATTGTTGCGACTCGTCACAAACTGGCACGCCCGGAATGGTCAAAGGAAGACCACAGAGGGAAGAGGGTAGAAGGTAGACGGAAGAGACAAGACGACGCCCGTCTTCGGTCTTCGTGGTCCCTCTTCCTTCTACCCTCTTCCAACAAAAAACTGAGCGCCCCACAATTGGGGCGCCGGAGGAAGGAGAAGACGGAACCGTACTGAGATTAGGGCTCGTTCGGTACTGTGTCGGTGACGAGGGTCACGCGGAAATGCGGCTTGCAGCCAGCACCGTGCGGTCGTCGTGGGCCGGGGCGCCGCCGGTGTGGGCCGTCACCGCTGCGAACAACTCGCTGACCAGACGCTCCATGTTCAGGCCCCGGTGCGCAGTCGCCAGGGAGGCGATCCCCTCGATCCCAAAGTCGGCACCGTCCTCGCCGGGTGCGGGGGCCTCCGACATGCCGTCCGTATAGGCCAGCAGCACGGAACCGGGGGCCAGCTCGGCACGGCTCGCAGGATATTTCACGTCCGGGAGCAGTCCGAGCGGCGGCCCGATCGCCCGCAGCTGAGAGCACGCACCCGAGGGACCAAACAGCAGGACGGGGTTGTGCCCGGCCGAGACCCACTCCAGCTCGCCGCTGCTGCGAAGGTAAGCCAGGAAAATCGTGACGAACTTGCTTTCGGGTGTCGACCTGAGGACGTGCACGTGGAGCTGACGCACCAGCTCCTCGAGTGTTGGGGAGCCCTGCATCAGAATACGCACGGCCGCCTGAAGCGACGCCGCCATGAGCGCCGCAGGCACACCCTTCCCGGCCACGTCGCCGAGCATGAGAAAGAGCCCCTGCGGGGTCGCGATGACATCGTACACGTCGCCGCCCAGCCGGCGCGAGGGCTGGCTCTTCGCGGCGATGTCGAAGCCCGGTAGCGTTGGGATCGATGCGGGGAGAAGCTGGCGCTGGATCGTGGCCGCGAGCTCCAGCTCACGCTCGGTGCGTTCCTGCTCCAGGGATTCGAGGTGGAGCGACGCACTCTCAAGTGCAACGGCCCCCGCAGAAGCGTACAGCGCCAGCGTCTCGGCGTCGGTCGCAGCGAACGGAGCGGTGCCGCCACGGACCTCGCGCTCGGCGAGCGCCAGCACCCCGAGCCGGCCGCGCCGGCCCGTCACGGGAACCGCGAGCCTCCCCGGCTCGACCAGCCCCTCCTCGGGGAGCACACGCGCCTCGTCTCGGCTCAGGACAGCGCCGCCGACACGCGCCGCGATCATGCATCCGCCGTCGGCGCAGACGTTCGTCGTTTCCGCTCCAGCGACGCGCGAACCAAGGTCTGCCTGGCCCTGGGCGGTAAGCCAGACCTCGCCACGCCGCGCATCCAGCAGCGCGGTGGCGTGCATCAGCAGTTCCTCCGCGATGCGGGCCTGCTCGAGGGTCCCACCGAGTGCCTCGGCGATCGCCCGCAGCGACTCCACCTCCCACATCCTCCGCCGCTCGGCGAAGCGCGCCTGTTTGAGCTCCTCGCGCATCACCCAGGAACCGAGCACGACTCCTGCCGCCAGCAGCAACGGCTCCGACGGGTCGTCGCCGCCAGCAAGGTCGAACCAGAAGACATCCCGGCCCGAGGGCAGCTCGAATCTGCGAGACGCAACCGGGGAAACACCAGTGCTCGCGAGCACCTTACTGCCCCAACCGATCCCCCCCCCGACGGCGCCCAACTCCGCCGCCAGGACATCGAGCACGGCGTGCGGGAGCGGAATGCCGTCCTCTTTATGCGGGCGAGCCGCGCACTCGAGGACCTTCAAGACGTCGTTCATCGGGCCGCGGTGAGCTCGTCAAGGGCCGCTGGTCGGTCGGGAAAGATCCGGGCGTACTGTGCAAGCCCCATGATCTGGAAGGTCTTGGCGATGCTGGGAGTCAGGGAGCAAAAGGCAAGCGTGCCCTTGACCTCGAGCGTCCGCTCCAGCACTTCGAGCAGGAGCGAGATCCCGATCGAGTTGATGATCCGGGTCGCGCGCAGGTCGAAGAGGAGATTGCGGCAGCCCGAGTCGAGGAGCTTGCGTGCCTCGCGGGCGATGACCTCGCCGCCCTCGTTATTGATGTAGCCAGCCACCTCCAGCACCGCCGTCTGACCTTCTTGCGCCACCAGCGTGAGTTCGAACGTGTCCACCGTCACTCGCCTCCCGTGCGCCGGATCATGTGAACCGTGGTCAGACCGGGGCGAGACGTGATCGTGACGTCATCCATGAGGCGCCGGATCAGCTCGAGTCCCCACCCGCGCTTGCGCGGAGCGTGCAGTTTGGCCTCCAGCACCGGACGCGACACCCCTGACGGGTCGAACCCGGGCCCGTGATCTGTCACGACCACCTCAATCCACGGCTGGGCGTCGTCGCCATGGGCGGTAAGCTCGACCGCCACCTCACCGGCGCTGTACTCGAGAGCATTCAGGCATGCCTCCACAACCGCCAGTTTGACCTCCGCAAGGGTATCACGCGGAAAAGAGATGCGCCGCCCGAGATCGTCCATCGCGTCGCCCGCGATCAACTCAGCGCGCGCAACGCGCGGCAGGACGAGGCGCAGCCGAACGGGCTCAGCCATTCGCGAGGCTTCCTTCTCGTGGGTTCACAGCGTCAGAAGGACGGTGAGCAGGCGCCATGCGAGCCGAGCACCCTGGACGATCGCAGTCGCATGAAACGCACCGCCGCCGACCATCCCCCCGCCGACCACCGCCCATGGCTTGCTGAGCGGCTCCAGGAGCCGACCAGCGAGCAGGCTGACTGAGGGGAGCGGCACCATGCCCAGCGCACTGTGCAATTCGCCGGCCAAGCTGTAGAACCATTTCACAATCAACGGGATACGTGGAAATGCTCGGTGCGCGGCCCTGCAAAACATGTTGCACTATGCAACAGGTCGACGGACTCACGAGGCATCCTCCTGTCCAGAAGCCTTAGCCGGGTTCGCTTTCTCCGGCATGATGCGATGTGCATCATGTGTTGCATTCCACCTCACTAACATCCGATACAGCGTCGTCCGGTCGATGCCGAGCGCTCGCGCTGCGGCGGCGCGATTGCCTCCGTGACGCTCGAGCGTTTGAGTGACATGCAAGCGGAGGACCTCGTCGAGTGTCCCGGCCTGGGCGCCGGTGGGGACCCGGCCGACGCCCATCGCGAGACGCACGTCCTCGGCATCGACGCGGTCGCCCGATGTCAGCGCCGCCGCCGCCTCGACGAGATTCTCGAGCTCGCGAACGTTGCCGGGAAAATCGTGCCGGAGCAACAACTCGAGCGCGCCGCGGGCAAGGTGCAGAGCGTCCTTTCCCATTCGCCGGCCGTGCAGGCTCACGAAGTGCTGCGCAAGCAGGGGTATGTCCTCGTAGCGCTCCCTCAGCGGCGGGAGCGTGAGCTCCACGACGCGCAAGCGGTAGTACAGGTCCTGCCGAAACTCACCCCGACCGAGCATCCCTTCGAGGTCCCGATTCGTCGCGGTGACGAGCCGGACATTGACCCTGATGCGCTGCCTCCCACCCACCCGCTCCACCTCACGCTCCTGGACCACCCTGAGCAACTTGGCCTGGAGCACGGGGGTGAGGTCACCGATCTCGTCGAGAAAGAGCGTGCCGCCGTTCGCCAGCTCGAACCTGCCCGGGCGAGCCGTCACACCTGTCGCGACCCCCTTCTCGATGCCGAAGAGCTCCGCCTCCAGCAGAGTCTCGGGCACCGCAGCACAGTTCAGAGGCACGAACGGCCCTTTCTGACGAGCCGAGAAGGAATGGAGCAGACGGGCAAGCCGCTCCTTCCCGGTGCCGGATTCGCCGCGGATCAGCACCGTGACATCGCTAGCCGCCACGCGCCTGGCAAGTTCCAGGACCCGGCGAAAGGCAGGGGCCTGGCCGACGAGCCCGGCCTCCTCCCCGACACCCATTCGAAGCACGCGGTTCTCCTCCTCGAGCAGCAAGCGCCGGCGCTGGGCCTCTTCGAGCGTGCGCCCCGATGCAATGGCCGGCGCAGCCAGCAAGGCCAGGGATCGCAGGAACGTGACGTCCTCGTCGTCGAACCGCGCCCGCCCCTCCCGCGCCTCTTTGTCCGCGACCGCGACCACACCCATCAGCTCCTCTCGCCACAGGCACGGTGCGGCCAGCACCTCCGTGAACGGGAGCCCCAAGATGTGCCCCGCGATTCGCGCCACTGCACCCGCGCGCACCTCCTGAAGCGATGGCGCCGCCACCAGACGCTCCACGCTGCCGGGCGCCGCCGGCCACCCGACCGAGACAACAGTGGCCGGCTCCAGCGACGGCGCGAGGGATACAGCGATGCCTGCACGCGCGTCCAGCAGGCCGACCGCCCGCTGCACCAGCTCTTCGACGACCTCGCCCTCGCGCCGCGGTCCAGCCAGGGCGAGCGAGAGGTCGAGAATCGTCTCAAGCCTGGCTCGACGCCATCCCTCGCGCGTGCTCGTGGTCATCTCGGTTCTCCGGTCCACTGGGCAGCCACGAGCGTGATGTCGTCGTAGGGTTCGCTCCCTGCGCTGAATGCATCAACGGCGCGCATGACCTCGTCCACCACGGCTTGCGGATCCCCTCGGGATCCGGCCAGGCACCGAGCGAGCCGCTCGTCCCCGAAGGTCTCCCCGTCGGGCGTGCGAGCGTCGGTGAGACCGTCCGAGTACAGGAGCAGCAGGTCGCCCGGGCGGGCGGCAAACGGCATTACATCCCAATGGGCGTCCTTGAGCGCTCCGACAGGCAGACGGTGCATTGGCGCCGGCAACTCCTCGACCGCTCCCGACGAACGCCGAAGCAGCGGTGCGGGCTGACCGGCGAGTGCATACACACCAGTCCCCTCCGACCGAAGCAGCATGTACGCGAGTGCCACGAACAGCCTGTGCTGGGGGGTGTAAAGGCGCTGGTTGGCGACTTCGAGGAGCTGCTCCGGCGAGGCGCCGCCGAGGGCCGCCGTGTGCAACACCTCCCTTGCAGCCACCATGAGCATCGCGCCGGCCACGGACTTGCCCGAAACATCTCCCACCACCAGGGCCACCGAACCGTCGCCACTGCCCGCGATCGCGTCGTAGAAGTCGCCTCCCACCTGGCGCGCGGGGACGCAGCGCCCGGCGACAAGCCATCCGGCTGGGGACGGCAGCTCCAACGGAATGAGTGAGAACTGGACGCGGCGCGCGATCTCCAGCTCTTTTTCGAGCTCGACTTGATGAGTCCTCTCGCGCAGCAGGCGGGCGTTCTCGATCGCCACGGCACCCTGGTTGGCGAGGGTTCGCACCAGCTGAAGGTCGTCGCGCCCAAACTCTTCCTCGGACCGTTTCGGACCCAGGGCCAGTACGGCATGGAGCTGCTCGCGCGTACGTAACGGGACAAACAGGCGAACCCCCTGGCCCGCGAACTGCTCGAGCAGCCGACGCGAGCCGGCGTCGAGCGCCTTGAGCGGCTCCAGCAACGCCGGCCGGACCGGCTCGTCCTGGCGCGTGAGCTCCTCGATGGCCAGCGTTCGTGCGGAGATCTCCCGCGGGAGCGGCGGCGGTGCAGTCCGCGAGACCAACACCGCCCCCTCGCGGACGTAGAGTGCCGCCCATTCCAGGTGCATGATCTCGGATAGTCTCGTGGCCAGCAGAGCTTCGAGCCCGTCGATCGAGAACTCGCGCACGACGGCCGCGCTCACCTCCTCGACCGCGCGACGCGCGTCGTACACCTCGCGGAAGAAGAACCGGTCAACCGGCTCCTGGAGGCGACGCCGGAGCGGGTCGAAGATCGCGAGAACCGCAAGCGCGAGGAGCAACGGGAAGTACGGGGAGGAGCCTGAAAAGAGCAGCGTGGAGGTGGCGATTCCCAGTCCGTAGATCCCGGCCACCATCGCGGTCGCAAACGTGTAGAGGAGCGACTTCCGGACGATGACCCGGATGTCGAAGAACTGGAAACGGACGATCGCATACGCGAACGTCAGCGGCACCAGGATCAGGGGCGCCACGCCCCAGGAGAGGAACCGGTCCGTCCGCAGCAGCGAGGGGAAGACCACCCCGAGCACGAGGAACGGCGTGATTCCGGCCACCGTCCCGATGAAGACGGCTGCGATCTGCCGCCGTTCCCGCCCTTCCTCCGCGCGCAACAGCGAACCGAGAAGGGCCAGGAGGCCCAGCACCAGGTAGTCCCCCATCAGCACCCAGCTCGAGATCGGCGCCCCCGACACGAGCCGGATGCGGACCGCGAAGAGCGACCCCACCAGCAGCGTTGCCACGAAGAAAACTGGCGGAAGCAGGTAGAGAAGGCGGAAGAACGCCGGGGACTCGTTGACGAAGCGCTCGGTCGCCTGCAGCAGTTGACCGCCGGAGCCTTCCCACGGTTCGGCGGGGTTCACGAGTTTCAGCCTGAGGCGGCGCGGGAAGACCAGGAAGAAGTGCAGGAACGCAGCCGGCAAAACGAGAAGCGACAAGGTGCCCGTGTTGAGCACGACACCGTCCACCCACGAGTACGATGCTGGCCGCAGGCGGCACACGAGGAACAGCAGGAACAGCGTGCAAAGCGTGAAGAAGACGTAGCTCGGCCCCCCTCGCGGCTCGTCCTGCCGTTGCCATAAGACGTACAGTCCGATAAAGAAGAAGACGAACCCCGAGAAGCACGCGTAGATGTACGATGCGGTCCCGAGCCGGCGGGGGCCGATCTTCACCTCCACCTCGACCAGGGTACCGTTTCGCTCCAGAAGGTACGGAACGCGCTCGCCGATCTTGTGCCGCTGCAGCGCGTGTGCTGCTTCGGATGCGCTGCGCACGACTTCGCGCCCCACGCCGGCGATCCGGTCGCCCGCCTGAACTCCGCCAGCCGCGGCTCCGGAGTCCGGTGCCAGTGACCTGACCACAAGCTCGCTTCGGTCGGGGTCGAGGATCACGCCGTCGTACGGCCGCGGCAGGAACATGTCGAGGATCGAAAGACAGGCCACGAGGAACGCGGCCACACCGAACGTCAGGACCGGAACGAGCCCAGGGGAGCGTCCGTGCTTCATGATCGGCACAACCATACTACGCGATAGCCGCAAACGGGGTTCAGCCGGGCCGAGCGACGCGATCCAGGCTAGAATCGTGCGGTGTCTGATGGAAAACTGATCACGTTCGAAGGGATCGAGGGGTGCGGCAAGACCACGCAGCTTCGGTTGCTTGCCCGCCACCTCGAGGATCGCAGCCTCGCGGTGGTGACGACGCGCGAGCCCGGAGGGACACCGTTGGGCGAGCGGGTCCGCGACTTGCTCCTCGATCCCCGTTTTGGCCCGGTTGCCGTCAGCGAGCTGTTCCTGCTGGAAGCAGCCCGGTCCCAGGTCGTGGCGGAGGTCATCAGGCCCGGGCTCGACGCCGGCGCGTACGTGCTTTCGGACCGTTTTGCCGACTCGTCGGTCGCGTACCAGGCGGGGGCCCGCGGGATCGATAGGGCCGCCGTCGAGCGACTGAACACGCTGGCATGTGCGGGCGTCGTGCCCGACCGCACCTTGGTCTTCGACCTTGACGTGGAGCTCGCCCTGGCGCGGGCCCGCTACCGGCCGAGCACGACGGCCGACAACCGTCGTTTCGAGGACGAGGCCATCGGCTTCCACCGAGCCGTGGCTGCCGCCTACCACGACCTCGCGCGGAGGGAGCCTCACAGGGTCGTGCTGGTCGACGCGCGCGGCACGGCCGAGGAGGTCCACGCTCGCGCCGTGGCCGCCGTTGGGGACCTCATCCCGTGAGCACGAGCCAGCTTCCGTGGCCTTCCGCCGCGCTCGAACCGGCCGGCTGGCTCGGCGTTCAGCGCCTGCTTGCCCGCTGTCTCGAGCTGCACGCCTCCGGAGCGCTCCCGGCGACGCTGCTGTTGGTGGGCGCTCCGGGTCTCGGCCGGGAGGCCCTCGCCCTCGAGCTTGCTGCCGCGCTGATCTGCCGGCGGGAGGGCGGGGCCGGCTGCGCGTGCGGCTCCTGCGAGCGTGTCCGCCGCGGTATCCATCCGGATCTTGAGATTGTGGCCGTCCTGCCCGACAAGAAGGACATCTCGATCGAGCAAGCACGGCGCGTCGTCGATTCGGTGGCCCAGCACCCGTACGAGGGGATGCGGCGCGTGTACATCGTGGACTCGTGTCAGACGCCGCCGCTCAACTCCGAGGCTGGCTCAGCGCTCCTGAAGACACTCGAGGAACCGCCCTCACAGGCCGTCTTCCTGCTGCTCGCGAGCAACCCGGCTCGGGTGCTGCCGACGATCGTCTCACGAACCGTCCAGCTGCGCGTCCCGCCGCCGAGTCGCGAGGAAATGACGGCCGTGGTGGCCGCCGCGCAGGGCTGCACCCCGGAGCGCGCCGAGGAGCTTCTGGTTGCCGCGGACGGCGATGCCGAGCTCATACTCCGCACCGGAGCTGACGATCTCCCCGNNCCGGAGAGGCCGGCGACGAACGAGCGGAGAGTTTCCTGGACGCCGACGCCGCCCTGCTGGCTGCCGAGAACCGGCGCGCCATCCTTCACCTCGACACCGAGAGCGTTGTGGTAGGCGCTCTTGCGCAGGCAGCGAGACGGGGTTCGAGAGGCTAAGACGGACGGTGGACTTGTATGAGCTGTCCGCCACGCCGAACCCAAGAAGTAAAAGCCGCCGGTGGGTACCGGCGGCAGGGGGAAAATGGGAGGTCGGTGGTTCAAGTCAGATTAGGTTGGCCTTTGCAGGCAGGCTCGGTTTGAATGGTCAAGCGTGATAGGCTCTCTGTTTGGCTGGGTTGCAAGAGTGGTTGCTTGACCGCCGCCTCCCTCTAGTCGTACTACTACTGGTAACATACACCCTTTCGCTAAGTTTGTCCACTGCTCCCTTCGAGATCCACAACCACCTGCTGGCGCTGACCTTCCGGAACATCGACGTCAATGTTCTTCGAGGTCCTGCCGGGAGCCACCACCTCGACGCGGTGCTTGCCCGGAGCCACAGCCAGACCCCGCTCCAGGCGGCCCAGCTCCTCGCCCGTGCCGATGCACTTGCCGTCGATGTAAATCGCTGCGTTTGGGGGCGTGACACGAAGGTCCAGCGCAGCCCCGGTCACCGAGCGGCCAGCCGGCGCCGTTTCGCGAGGGCGCTCGCGCGACTCGAGCCGGAGGCTCGGATCCGGGCCGGGCTTCGGAACCGGTGACGGGGCGGTCCCCTTGGGTCCGAACACTCGTCCCACCGGCAGGCCCTCGGGCCGGTCGTACCAGGGTGCCGGCTTCTCGCCTGGAACCCGTTCCAGCTTGAAGCTCATCGGGTAGTATCGCCCCGCCTGCGCGTCGATCTCCATCTTCTCGGTGCGGTACCCCTTCAGGGTGAACTCGATCGTGTAGTGACCCGGCTTGAGGTACAGATAGCCGGGGTAGCCGTCGAAGTCATCGGCAACGCCGATGACTTCGCCATTCAGGACGACACGGGCATGCTCGGGTGTGACATCGGTATTGACGGCCGCAAGGTCCGACCTCATGGTCGTGCCGGGCACCGGCTCATACACGGCGGGGGCACCCCACCAGGGCCCCCACCACAGCGGCCCGATGCCGAATCCAAAACCCCACCGAGAACCGCCGTACCAGTGGCCCGCAACGGCAGGGGTCGCCATAGCGAGCATGAGCGCGATAACCGGAAGGATGAAAGCTCTGGCGCGCATGGTACAGACCCTCCAAGCAATTTTAGCAAGCAAACGCCGTGCCCGGGCTGACACCATCCAGATGGAGATCCTCACGTACACCTCTGTCCCCTGGCGGGGACGAAGACCCTGGGGGCGTCACCCGAGTTGGTCGGTGCCGGAACTTCCCCACGTCCCTACCCTCGTCGCCCAGCGCGAAGCCGACTCGAAAGCCACACGCCGTGCGTCGTCGAGGTGCAGCGCCTCCGCCTTCCGCACCCCATCGAGGGTCAGAGCGCGCAGCGTCCCGAGGGCCTCCGCGAACTCGTCGTACGGCCGGATCGCGATCTGCCCCGCGTAGCACCGACCCGCTCGCCTCTTGCACTCCCATGCCTCGTCGGCGGCCACCAGGAGGTTGGGGCGCAGCGGCGCGGCCACCTCGTACGCGGCGATCCACGAGACCGGCCCCCGGCGGAGGCCCCAGCGCGATAACTTCCGCACCACGCGGCGCGCGGCGAGCGCCAGTGCGCGGTGATCGGGGTGGAACTCGACCGGAGAAGTCACGAAGAGCACATCGGGGGCGTGCTGCTCAAGCGCCCTCTCGATGCGGGTGCGGAGCGCAGGATCGTCCGGGCGGAGCGAGCGGTCCGGGAACCGCCAGAACTCCGGCTCCGGCAGGCCGAGAGCGTCAGCCGCGGCGCTCGCCTCGATCTCGCGCTCGCTCGCGTCTCCCTGGGCGCCGCCATCGGTTACCACGACGACGTGCGCCTCGACACCGCGGCGGACGCCGAGCGCGAGCGTGGCGCCGATCCCGAAAGCCTCATCGTCGGGATGAGGCGCGAGCACCAGCCAGCGGCTGCCCGGAGGGAACCCCGCCGCGTACGGGATCAGCTCACTCTCCACGCGCAGCCGACCGATCTTCATCGCAGCCTCCGCCGCGAGCGTACCCCGAGAATCAGGCACCCGCAAAGCCCTGAGACCGTCAACGCTGCACCGGGCACGAGGAGCGGCGGGGCGTACTCCCACCTGACCTCGTGCACCCCGTCGGGCACCACGATCCCCATCGCGTCTAGGTCGGCGTCCACGGCGGCGACCTTCCGGCCGTCGAGGTACGTCCGCCACCCCGGGGCTCGAGGCACATGGAGCACCGCCAGCACAACGCCCTGCGAGCGCACCCGCGCCATGTGGCGCCACGGCCGATCCTCGATCACCGCCAGCGATCCCTCACCACCGATCTTCACGGCTCCGGTCGTGACCGCGGTGGTTGTGAAATTCACCTGCTCCCAGGCACCAGCGCCAGGATCGCCGGGCGGCGCTGACGTCGCGGAGACCAGCCGCAGGACGGGCAGGGCGCGGAGATTGCGGTAGATCCGCCCGCCGGCATCCCGCCATGCCTCCTCCCAACCGATCGCCGAAAGCCCGATAACCCCCTCCGGGGGGGTCGCAAGCCAGCGCACACCCCAGGCCCCGGCGAGCCCCGCCCATGGCGTCGTGACGGGCCCCGGCAGGTCCATTCCCGCCGCACCGAGCGCCTGGTGCAGCCGAGCGAGGCCGAGGGGTCGCACCGGATCCGCGCTCCGGAGGTCCGCGAGCCCATATCGCGCCGCCAGGTTGGGCGGCAGGGCGTCACCGAGGCCGAGCACCCGGCCACTGTCGCCGGCTACGAGCCGTTGCAGCTCCCGCACGATCGTGGGCGGCGATGCCTGGTCGCGCGAGCCCGCCAACAGGCGCCAGTCGTTGGCCAGTGTCTCGGCCGCGATCAGGACCGGTACAGCCCACGGCCCAACGCCAGCCGCGGCCGCGACGGCGACGGTCGCCGGTGCGCCAGCTGCGATCACGTCCTCGCGCAGCATGACGCTCCGGTCACCGAGGTGGAGAACGACCACCACCAACCCTATGACCACCCCGGCGGCTACGAGACGCCCGCGCGAGGGCCGGCGGAGCCAGGCATCGAAGGAGAGCGCGCCGAGGCATGCGACGGCGAACCCGAGGAGGAAGCCGGCACGGACCCAAGTCATCAGTCCAAGCACAGGCAGCCGGCCCACCACCCCGGCGAATACCGGCAACTGGTAGACGAAGCCGGCGGAGCCGAGACCCACCACGGCGAGCCCTGCCGCTACCCTCCGATGGCGTCGGCGCACGCCTCCCAGGAGCAGCAGTGCAACCGGCACTGCACCGATGCTTACCGAGACGGCCGCGCTCGGAAAAGGCTGCCGCCAGGTGCCGGTGCCGGGGTTTCCCTCGCGCCACGGCGTAAGGATCAGTGCCGCCATGCGCCCCTTGAGCGACCACGACAGGGCCGGGTCCGGGTACGCGGCCGTTCCGCGGCTCGCCTCGAGCTTGGCCGTACCTGCGATCGTGGCAACCACCGGGAGCGCTCCGACTGCCGCAACCGGCAGCGCGAGGAAGAACGGCGCCGCCAGCCGGCGCAGCCGGCGCACGCGGCCCCACGCGAGCACGGCCCCCGCCAGGGCGACCGCCAGCCAAAGGAACGCCGCGGTCTCGGGGTGCACCGACCACCCTGCCAGCGCACCGAGGATCAGCGCGAGCCCAGCCCCGGATCGCCGGTCTCCGCGCAGGGTGCCGCTCAACGCCCACAACGCCCAGGGAGCCAGCGCCACCACCCATGCGAGCGGCACGACAAGCCACGAAAGCTGGTAGAGGCCGAAGGCGTACGGCAACGCTCCGGCCGCGGCCGCGAGCGGTCGCACGCCGAGCCGGAGCAGGAACAGGAAGACCCCGAGCGCCGCAAGCTCCAGTTTCCAAACCGAGATCACGTCACTGCCCCGCTCGGGACCGAGCGCCCACGCCGGAAGGTGGAGGGGAAACGGCAGGCCGGTCTGCCCGTTGGCATACAGCTGCGTGCCACCGCCAATCCGGTCGGAGATCCACGGTGGCTCACCCGTCGCGGCGAGACGGCGCACCTCCGCCCACCACGGTGCGAACTCGAGCGGAAGATCGCTCTGCTCAGGCGACCCCGTCACGGTGACTCCGCCGCCCCACTCCAGCGCACCGGGCGCGCCCGGTCCGATGTGCAGGCCGCACAACAGAAGGCGCCCCGGCAGCAGCAGGAGCATCACGTCCACGGCAATCTGGAAGAAGATCAGTGCTCGGCGCCGCCTCGCAACGATGTGGACCAACGCGAGCGGGACAAGGACCCAGAGCGCGGTCGGGGCGTCCATCCCGCTACACGAGGTCCGAGTCGCCCATGGTGACGTAGCAGCTCTGTTGCATCCGGTCCAGGTCCACGAGCGGGTCGAAACTGCGGGCAACCATCAGCATGTCGAGCGGGCACGGCTGGCGATCCCAGCCGCACTCGAGAAGCGCGTGCTCCGCGCTCGGATCGTTGCCGAGCCAGAGTTCGAGACGGGCGCAGAGGAGACGGCTCGCCATGCGGTCGAGGGCTTGGTTGAGAACAGCCAGAACACCTCCATCTTCGCCGTCCCATATCAGCTCGGCCACGCGCAGCACGCCCTCCTGGGCTCGCGCCACGGCCCAGGCCCGGACCTGCCCCCGCCGCCACACCGAAAGATGCCGGTAGTTGACGCCGGGTCGCCCGTCGTAGCGGCGGGCCAGCCATTCGGCGTCGCGGACGATCGTCACGTCGTAGCGGACTGCCACGCGCCGCCAGAGGTCGTTCACCCCGTCGGCGTCGAAACCGTGCCTGGTCTCGAACCGCCAGGCGGGCAGGACCATGCGGCGTCGGGCTCGACGGCTCCAGTACGGCACCGGGCCGATCGGAACGTACTTGAGGGCTTTCAGACCCATCTCGTAGTGACGCCGGCCTGGGAAGCCGAACATCAACGGCAGCCCCTCGGGATTTCCATACGCGTTGATGAAGTGCTCGTAGCACGTCGAGAAGACCCTCGTGCCCCGCACCTCCTTCAACGAGTAGGCATCCACGATCTGACCCGCGCGCACACTCCGGTCGCCGAACTGCGCCCGACCCGCCACCGCGCCGTAGTGAGCCAGAACTCGCCCTGTGGGATCAGCGGCGAGCATGATGAAGCGCCCTTCGGGTTGCTCCGGGAACTTCCACCGCCACTCGTCGAGCGAGCGGTTCAGGCCGAACACTGCATTGAAGCCGTCGTTGATCGCGACCTCGTCCCCCGGCCGGTACGGGCGCATCGTGACGTTCGCCTCCAGGGGCATCAGCGCGCCACCTCCCATGCGTGCCGGACCCGCACGATCCCGGGTTCCCAGCGGTGCGGCTCAGGCCTGAGCGCATCGGGGAGCAGAAGCATGTCCACCATCTGGAGCCCCGTCTCATCGGTCAAATACACGGTGAGGTCGAGCTGGCCGCGGGTGAACGGGAAAGCGGGGAGGCGCAACACGACCTCCTCTTCGTCGGGCCCGGTCAGAGGCTGGAGGCCATCCCAGTGAGTCGCCATCACGGCGAGCACGGTCCCTTCCTCGTGCTCGAGCGAGACACCGACGTGCAGCGGCGTGCCGGCAACTGCACGGCGCAACCGCACCCGAACCGTCACATCCTCGCCAGCCACAACCGCGTTTGCGGCTGGCGACACCTCGACACCAACCACGCTCGCCAGTTGGCCTGGGGCGACCCCCGGCGTGCCGCCCATCTCGGCACGCCGCTTCCCGCGATTACGCAGATGCGCCTCGTATGCGTGGATCACCGACCGTGCCGGCCCTGCCTCCGCGATCCGTCCGTGATGGAGCCAGATCGCGCGCTCGCAAAATCCAGCGATGAGAAACATCGCGTGCGAGCAGAACAACACTGTGCGTCCTTCTTCCTTGAAGCGCACCATGCGATCCACGCACTTCTTCTGGAACGCGCCGTCGCCAACCGCCAGCGCTTCGTCCACCACCAGCACCTTGGGGTCTACATTGGTGGCAACCGCGAACGCCAGGCGGGCCGACATCCCCGACGAGTAGGTGCGCAACGGCTGATCCACGAGCTCTCCAAGTTCCGCAAACGCCATAATGTCCTCGAGACGGTCCGTCATTGCGGCCTCGGGCACGCCCAGCAGCGCCCCGTAGAGTTGCGCGTTCTCCCTCCCTGTGAACTCGGGGTGGAACCCCACCCCAAGTTCGAGAATCGCCGCAACCGGCTTGTCGGTCCGAATCGTCCCCGCGTCGGGGGTCGAGATCCCCGCGACCGCGCGGAGGAGGGTCGTCTTGCCGGAGCCGTTCTCGCCAACGATGCCTATCGCTTCCCCGGGGTACGCGTCGAAGCTGATGTCTTCGAGGACCGTTCGCGTGCCAATCGTGCGCGTGCGCCCGAGCAAGGCGAGCAGGCGGTCGCGTCGGCGCAGGAACAACGGGTACCGTCTGGTCACGCCACAAACCTCGACACGGGGAGCGAGATCCCGCCGAACCCCGCCATTCCCCTCGCCGCCGCAACTCGCCACGTGCCGAGGCTACCATGAAAGGCCTCGGCTGCCGACGGTTCTTCAGTCGTGATGACACGGCGGCCCGCCGCGAGGGCGGGCCGCCGAGGTTGACCTCGAAGACGGAGGCTACGGTGCCGGCTGGGCCGGGATGAAGATCGGGTCGCCGGTCAGGTTGTCGATCACCGTCGCGTACACGGTCCCCGGACCGCCGCCGGTCACGAAGATCTCCGCGGAGATTGCGCGCAGGTTGGCCGGNNTCTCATCGTAGAAGTACACCTCGAAAACCACGCTCGACGTCTCGGACAGGTTGACGAATCCGAAGTTGGTGCGGAAGCCGGTGTCCGTCGTGGACATCCCGGTGAGGAGCAGCCGGGTGCTGGCGGAGGCCACCGAGATCCCCTGGTCACCCGTGAGCGGCGAGATGTTCTGCCCGAACGTCCCGTTGGCGGTCTCGTTGAACGAGCGCGCCTGCACGATGGGGTAGACGCCGGTGCCGTCGCTTGGCTTGATCTTGAGGACGCCGCTCGTCTTCGCAGAGTCCGCCAGGTTCCCGCTGAACGCCCAGGTAACCGCGTCGTTCGTCAGGAGGCTCGCCTGCGGTGCGATCGTTGTCGAACGGGTCTGGACCGAGAAGCCGTCGGAAGGCCGCGGCGTGTAGGTGACCTTCCAGGTGTGGGCCACGCTGTCGGGGTTGGTGAGCTGCATGTCGCTGCGCCACACCGTGCCGTTCTTGCCGGAGGTATGGGCCACCCCAGGAAGGTAGATCGGCAAGTCCGCAGAGGGACCCGCCGGGATCAGCACCGGGGCGCCCGTCTGGTTGTCCACGACCGATGCGTACGCCTGGACGTTGGCGCCCGAAGGCACGTCGATCTTGAGTGAGAACGTGCCGATCGTGTCGTAGCCGGTTCCGAAGAGGTTCTTGATCGAGTCCTGGATGTAGCCGAGCGGGTACAGGCCCTGCGTGACGCTCTTCCGGGCGGTGCCGGCGACGTCGTAGAGCGTGAACGTGATGTTGCCGACGCCGCCATCACCCACGAGGTTCAGGAGGCTGTAGTTCGTGCGGAACCCCTCCTGGAGGCCGTTGTTTCGCAGCCCCGTGATCCACAACGGGGAGCCGGTGGTGCCGCGAACCACGTTGATGCCGGTGGCGAGTTGCCCGTACGTGCCGCCGCCCTGCACCTGCGTGTAGGTGCGCGAGACGATCATCGGCGCCATGGTATCGGGGTTGTCGTACGTGAAGCGCAATGCCGCCTTCGTGTAGCTCGTGCCGAGCTTGTTGTTGGCCCAGTCGATGACGTTGTCGATGCTCCAAATGGCCTTCGGCTGGAGCGTCAGGCCTTCGAAAGCCGGCGTGCTGTTGTCCTGCCCCACCGGCAGGAAGTAGATCGTGATCGTCGACGGGTCCGGCGCGGGGTTGAAGATGCGCACGTCGGTCTGCCAGTGCGTGCCGTTGAGACCCTTGAGGTCGGCGGCGTCCACCGTCATCACCGATTCGGGACCGCACGGCGTGCCGTTCACGGTCAGGTGCTTCGTGACCGTCGCGGCTCCGGAAGGGTAGTCGGCGCGCGAGGCGGTAAGCGTGACACTGTGGCTGCCGCCGCAGGCGTAGGCATGCGTGACGGACGACCCGGTCACCGTCCCCTTCGTGTCGTCGAACGTCCACACGAACGTGTCAGGGTTGCCGCTGGACGAATCCTGCGCCGCCGTGAACGTGACCGCGGCGCCGATGCCGATCGCGTCCGGCGACCAGCTGAAGTCGGGGACGACGTGGCGCACGTCCGGATAGACATGGACCACCTGCACGACTTCCGCCGACGTCCCCACGCAGTTGGTGGCCTTCATGCGCACGCTCTTGTCGCCGGGGATCGTCCATGTCGCGTTGAACGTCGGCACGGTCACCGTGGTTGGCGGAAGCGCCAAGTCCCCGAAGTCGTACCACGACCACGAGAACGGGGCGTTGGTCGACGTGTCGGTCAAGGTGACCTGCTCGCTCGCGAACGGCTGCTGCTGCTCGGGGAACCCCGCCAGCGTGCCGGTCGGACCCCACGTGAAATTCGCCGTCGGCACCGCGGTCTGGTTGCACACGATGATCTGCCGCTGCAGCTGGCTCGAGCCCTTGCAGTTGGTGGACACGAGGGTGACGGTGTACGTGCCCGGGGCGGCAAAGGCATAGGTCGGGTTCTGCAAGGTGGAAGTGCCGCCACCGCCGCCCCCGCTGGTGACCGTCACCGATGTGCCGCCGGAGACCGCGAGGCCGCCGGCCGTGCCGGTCCCGACCACCGAGTAGGGACCGGCCGCCGCGTAGGAGTGCGTGATCACGCTGCACCCACCGGCGCCGCAATTGCCCGCGCTATAGGAGATCGTCTGCTGTGAGGTGTCGCCGAAACTGAAGGTAATGGAGTCTCCGGTCTGGGTGAGCGCCGGCGAGAAGGTGAACGTCACGGTCTGGTTGACGGTCGGGTTGGATGGCGTCGGCGTCACCCTGAGCAGGCCGGTGCTCGAGCCGGTGACCGTGACCGACGTGCTGCCCGACACCGAGGCTCCGCCCGCCGTGCCGGTCGCGCTCACGGCGAAAGTGCCCCCAACGGTGTAGGTGTGGCCGATGGTCGTGCACGGGCTGGTGCGGCTGCAGAACATCGAGTTGTAGGGCACAGATCCCTGGGTGCCGTCCTTGAAGTCGAACGTCACCACGTCGCCGACAACTTGAACCCCAGGCGCGAAGGTGAACGTGACCTTCTGCCCGACGGCCGGGTTCGCCGGAGCCGGCGTGATCGAGAGGTTCGAGAGCGCCTCGGTGGCCACCGCCGTCAACGAGGTGCCGGACCCCGAGACGCCGAAGCTCCACGCCCACGACGTCGGCCCGCCGGTGGACTGGTCCGTGAACTGGACGACCTGGCCGACCTGCGGCTGCGGCGGCGTCCAGGTGAACACCGCGGTGGGCGCCGAGGTGAGCTGGCAGTTGTTGATCACGGTGACGCTGGTCGAGCCGCTGACGCTGCCACCGCCGGCCACGCCGCTGCCCGTGACCGTGTACGTGCCGGGCGAGACGTACGAGTGCGTCACGGTGTTGCAGCCCCCTCCGATCTGGCAGAACGACGAGTAGATGACGTTCTGCGTGTTGCCGTCGCCGAAGTTGAAGTTCACCGAGTCGCCTTGCACCGTGATCTTGGGCGAGAACGTGAACGTCACGTTCTGGCCGGTGTTGGCGGTCGCCGGGCTGGGCGTGATGGCGAGGTTCCCGCCGCCGCCGCCGCCGACCTCGATCACCATGCTGCCCGTCCCGGTGTTGCCGCAGCTGCTCGTCGCCGTGACGCGGACCGTGTACGAGCCCTTAGTCGTGTAGGTGTGGCTCACGTTGGCGCCGGTGTCGGTGCCTCCGTCGCCGTACGTCCACGAGTAGCCGGTGATCGAGTAGCCGGTGACCGACGCGTTTGCGCTGAACTGCACCTGCGCGCCGACCTGGGCGCTCGTCGGACCGCTGACGTTGACGCTCACGGTCGGGCACGGGCAGGTCGTGCTGGCGCTCGAGACGATCACCTGCGCCTGCGTCGGCGACGTCACGGACCCGCCTGCCGACAGGGTGCCGGTGGCGCCGATCGTGTCGGTGTGGCCGCGCTCCGAGGCGCCGTAGCTGAACGTTGGGAGCTTCGTGCCGGTGATGCACTGGTTCCCGAACGGCGTGTTGCAGTTGTACGAGAGCTGCGTGGAGCCGTCGCACGCCGTGCCGCCGAGTTGGAACAGCAGACGCGAGTAGGTCCCGACCACGTTCTGGAGCATGATGGTGATCGGCTCGCCGACGTTGGCCGAGGTCGGGGAGACCGAAAACGAGAACGAGTTCTGTGTCGGAGTCACGGTCACGGGAGGTGCCGCCGGTGTCGACACCGGATCGCCAGTGCCGGTGCATGGTCCCGGCGGGCTGCCGAGGCCGCCCTGGGAGCAGACGTTCAGCGTGAGGTTCCACGCCGCGGCGTTCCCCACCGGCAGGGCGTTGGCGGGGATCGTGCACGTCGAGTTGGTGTACGGCGAGGCCGTGTAGCTGCACGTCAGCTGAGAGTTGGCAACGTTGGGGATGTTCCACTGGAACGACGGCGTGAACCCGCTGGCGAGCCGGCCGAGGAAGTTCAGCGTGATGTCCTGGGCCACGTTCACGATTCCGGGCGTCGTCGCGTCGGCGACCTTCGTCCCGGCAGGCTGCTCGACCTGGAAGCTCGCGGTGCCGTACCCGGCGCTGACCGTGCCGATCGCGCACGAGTTGTAGGTTCCACTGGACACGAAGCCGAAGAACGCGTTGGAACAGGTCGAGTCGTTGGGGGCCGCGAAGGCGTATTGAACGATGACGCCGACGGTGTAGTTCCCGCTCCTTACTGGGCTGAACGAGTTGCCCTCCGTAGGATTGGTGCCGCTAAGGCCGTACAGGTAGATCGGGGCCGCCGTTGGAGACGGCGTGCCCGCCGTGCCGGTGTCGCCGAGCGAGACCTGATCGTTGACGAGGGCGGTGCACCCCGCCGCCGGGTTCGGACAGGCGACGCTGTTGATGGCGACCGTCAGGACCGCCTTCGGGTTGCCGCAGAGCGCGATCGACTTGGATGTGTACGGCGGCGTGCCGCCGGCGATCGAGAGCGTGACGTAGAAGTCGCCGGGCGCGGTGCTCGCCGGCGGAGTCCACTGGACCGACTGTCCCGGGGTGATCGTCATCGGGAAGCCTTCGACAGGTGGTCCGCTCGCGCTTCCCGAGGTGATGGTGAGGGTCGCGGTCGTCCACGCACCCGCCGAGGCGTCATGGATCGTGAAGGTGTCGCCGGGAAAACCGGTCTCGTACGGCGTCCCGCCGTTCGCGAGCTGGCAGCTTGCAGTGGCCTCGCCGCCGGTCACGGTGAAGTCCGGCGACGGCACCGTCGAGATGCAGGCGTCGCTCACCGCCACGATGTCCTGGTC
>PMLC01000120.1 GCA_003158745.1 Acidobacteriota bacterium | reverse complement strand
TCCCGGATGAACCGAACTTTCGAATGTGCGAACCTTCGAACTTCACTGCTGTAGAACGCCATGCTGCTTCGCGACCTCCAAGAACGCAGACACGGCAAGGTCGAGGTCCTCCTGCGTGTGAGCGGCCGAGATCTGGGCCCGCAAGCGGGCATGCCCCTGCGGCACCACCGGGAAGCCGAAGCCCGAGACGTAGACGCCGCGCTCGAGGAGGTCCTTGCCCATCGCCATGGCGAGGGCGGTGTCGCCCACGATGACGGGAACGATCGGGTGCATGCCGCGGGGGATGCGGAACCCGGCCGCGCCCATGCGGTCGCGGAAGTAGCGCGCGTTGGCTTGCACCGTCATCGTTCGCGAGGGGTCTTCCATCACGATCCGGAATGCTTCCATCGCGGCACCGGCGACCGCCGGGGCGAGGGAGTTCGAGAACAGGTAGGGCCGCGAGCGCTGCCGCAGCGTTTCGATCACCGCCTTGGGGCCGGTGACGTAGCCTCCCATCGCCGAGCCCATCGCCTTGCCGAGCGTCCCGGTGTGGATCGGGACCCTTCCCCAGACGCCGAGCTCCTCGGCGGTGCCGCGGCCTCTCGCGCCGAGCAGTCCGGTGGCGTGGGAGTCGTCGACGACGAGCACGGCGTAGTGCCGCTCGCACGCAGCGATGATCTCGGGCAGTGGCGCGAGCTCGCCTTCCATCGAGAAGACGCCGTCCGTGACGGTCAGGATGAAGCGGGCTCCCTCGGTCCGGGCCTGCTTGAGCTTGGCTTCGAGGTCCGATAGGTCGTTGTGCTTGTAGACGTAGCGCTTGGCCTTGGCGAGCCTGACGCCATCGATGATCGAAGCGTGGTTCAGTTCGTCGGAGACGATGGCGTCCTCGGACCCGGTCAGCGTCGTGAGGCACGCCTCGTTGGCGCTCCAGCAGGAGCTGTACAGGATTGTGTCGTCGGCATCGTAAAAGCCTGAGATGGTGTTCTCGAGTTGCTTGTGCAGCACCTGGGTGCCGCAGATGAAGCGGACCGATCCCATCCCGACGCCCCACTCCTCGATTGCACGGGTCGCTGCCTGGCGGACACGAGGCTCATTCGCGAGCCCGAGGTAGTTATTCGAAGTGAGCATCACAACGTCCCGGCCGTTGACCCTCACGCGATGATCCTGCGGACCCTCGAGAGCGACCTCGACCTTGAACGTGCGCGCCTCGTGCAGCTTCTCGATTTCTCCTGTGAGGAACTTCAAGAACTCCTGCATGCATCCTCCCGTGGCCAAGATGTGGTTCCGGTGCGGGCAACGACCAATCTTCCGTGCGCCCTCGGGGTCGTCAACCCGTCCCGAGCAGGGCCTCGAGCGCCGCCGGCGAATCCAGCGAGTCGAGCAGCACGTCTGGCGCCAGTGCAGCGAGCTGCTCCCTGGATGTCTTGCTGCTCGCCACGGCCACCGAGCGTGCCCCCCCGGCGCGCGCGCAGCGGATGTCGGCCTCGGCGTCCCCGATGACGACTGTGCTGGGACCGGCGAAATCGGCGCCCCAGAGATCCTGGGCGCGCGCCCTCGCGACCGGGACGAGGCGGTTGCGGTCCTCGTGGTCGGAGCCGAAGGCGCCGAACGCGAAGCGGCCTCCAAGCCCGGCCGCGCGCAGTTTGATCTCGGCACCGGGGCGTATGTTGCCCGTGAGCAGACCGACCGCGACGTCCGCGTGGCGCCCCAGCTCCGCCAGGATCTCCCGCACGCCGGGCAGGGCGCGCGTGTTGACCGGTGTCAGCATCGACGAGAGGCGGGAGCAATACCGGTCGAAGACCTCGGCCAGGCGCGGCTCGACTTCGGAGCGCTTCAACCCCGCGAGGGCGGTGAGCTCGAAGACGATCTGTGGATCGGTCTTCCCGGCGAACGCGTAGCCCTCGATCGGGCCGGCCGTGCCGAATGTCTCCCGAATGGCCATACCGATCGCACGGCCTGCCTGGCCGTTGGTGGAGAGCAATGTTCCGTCGACGTCGAAGAGAATGAGCCGGCGCACGTGTTCCGCCCGGCGAAGTCTACCACCCTGCACGACCTGGGTGAGGGGCAGAGGAGAGGAGCAGCAGAGGAGCAATCCAAGGCTCACAGGTTCATGGCTCGAGCGGGTGAGTGGAGAGTGAAGAGTTGAGAGTGAAGAGTTGAACGACAATGAATGGCCTGGCACCCGCTGGGCCTCCCGGCGGGGCCGAGGCTCCGCTCGCTCAGGTCGTGTTACTGAACTCTTAACTCTTCACTCTCAACTCTTAACTCGCGGTCGAATCTCCAAGCTCCGTTCGCGGCGAAATTGACAGTGTGAGGACGGTTCCCGTAGCATCGGTAACCGTGGGAAGTGCGGGCAACAGGTGCTGACCGGGTACAACACCGACATCGACTTCGACGGCGTGACGTACCACGTCCAGACGGAGGATCGTGGTGTCGCCAACCCGCTCATCGAGTCGCTCGTCTACGTCAAGGGGGAGATCCTTGCCACGCGCAGGACCGAGTACGGCGATCTTCTTCAAGCTGGCGCCAAACCTCCGGCGATCCAGATTCTGATGGAGCGGCAGCACAGGACCATCGTGGATGCCGTTCGGACAGGCCGCATCGACCTGTTGACCGAGCCACCAGTCGGCAACGCCGCCGACACGACAGTGAGTCGGCGGTCGCCGTTCGCCGGAATGCCAGGCGGGCCCATCGACGCGGCCAAGCTCTCTCAGAAGACGCTCGACGAGGTTATCGCTGACTGGCTCGCCGAGCAGCAGCACGAGGAGCGTGTTCGCCTGCGCGTGCTCGGCGGCGATGATCTCACCTACGGAAGCGATTTCGCTCTCGAGGTCATCATCCAGATCACGCCCGGGGACGCGCCAGTCGTGGGAGCCAATGCAAGCGCCCGGTTCCTCTCCACCGCGATGAAACCCACAAAGCTCGCCGAGGGGAAGAGCGACAAGACTGGTAGCGTGAAGCTGACGGGCACGATCCCGAAGCTGGAGAAGGGCCAGGGGCTCCTAGTGGTAGCAGTCCAGCACCCGCGTGGCAACGACGAGGTCAAGTTCCTGGTCCGCCGGTAACGACAGGGCACCGAGAATCAACGAGTCAAAGGGAAGACGCAGAGCAGAGCCTGAGCCTTGTCTTCCGTCTGCCCTCTGCCTTCTACCGTCTCACCTTGGTTGCCGGACTCGAAACCCCCAACCCCGCCTCTACGACTCCATCCGGCCCTTGAGGAAAGCCTCGATCCCGGCTCTTGCGATGCTCGGGTTCTCACGGCAGCGCCGAACGGAGTACGGATACCAATGCGAGCCGAACGGGACGTAGACGCGCAGTTTGTGGCCGGCGTCGGTGATGATGCGCCGGAGCTCCGGGTCCACGCCGAGCAACATCTGGAACTCGTAGCCATCCGCCCGCATGCCGAATTCCTGGATCATGGCCAGTGCCTCGCACACGAGCATCTCGTCGTGGGTGGCGATGCCGACGTACGCTCCGCCGACGAGGAGGATCCGAAGCGCGTGCACGTACGCTCGGCGGATGATCTCGCGCTCCTCGTACGCGACGGGGCGGGGTTCACGGTAAATGCCCTTGCACAACCGGACGCTGGCGCCCTCGGCCGCGAGGGCGGCACAGTCCGAAAGCGTGCGCCGCATCCGAGTTTGCATGACCACGCCGGTGCCCTTCGGGAAGCGGGCGATGAGCTCGTGGTACAGACGGAGCGTCGCATCGATTGTCGGCGAGTCCTCCATGTCGATGCGCACGAAGATCCCCTTTGCAGAGGCCCGCTCGAGCACGGCCGCTACGTTGTCCCGGCAGAAGGAGTAGTCGATGTTGAGCCCCATCTGCGTGGGCTTGAGCGAGATGTTGGCCGGGAGCGCCTCGGCGGCGATGGCCTCGATGACCTCATGGTAGGCAGCGACAGCAGTCGCGGCGTGCTGGCGCTCGCTCACGCTCTCTCCGAGAACGTCGAGAGTGGCGCAGCACCCTTCCTTCGAAAGCCTCCGCACCGTGGCAATGGCGTCCGTGAGCTTTGCTCCGGCAACGTACCTGCGGGCGAAGAAGTGGACCATCGGTTTGGGCGTGATTGGCAACGTGGTTCGCACGATCGAGTCGAAAAAGCTCATGGAATCCTCCCGGGTTGCGGAGTCCTGGCGATCGCCAGGACGTAGATTTCATCGGCGCCTGCGCGGGTGAGGGCGCGGGCACAACACGCGACCGTCGCACCCGTGGTGATGACGTCGTCCACGAGCAGAACCCGCCCCGCGACCCGCCGCCGCACACCGAACGCGTCAGCGGCGAGCCGGAGACGCTCGCTCCGGCTGCGGCCGACCTGGGCTCCGCGACCGTGGCGCCGCAGCGCCCGGACGTACACAGTCCCGAGCTCTCGCGCTACCGCTCGACCCAGAAGCCCGGCCTGGTCGTAGCCGCGCCGAAGGCGACGCACCCACGTCATCGGTACCGACACGACGGCATCGGGCCGCTTCCAGCCCCGGCTTTCCAGGTTCCCGGCCAGGAACTTCGCGAGAGGCTTGGCCAGTTCGTCCCGGCCCCGGTTCTTGAAAAGCAGCACGAGGTCCCGCAGCGTGCCTTCGTACGGTCCGAGGCTCGCAGCGGCGCGCCACGGAGGCGGTTCGGTGCGGCACGCGAGGCACTCCTCCCCGGTGGACACCTCGGGGCTCCCACAGACCGGGCACAAGGGACCGCGGTGGAGCGGCAGGCGCTCCCAGCAGCCGGCGCAGATCCCGGCGCGGCTCCCGGTCCACGGCAGCGCGGCGCGGCACGTCGCGCAGGTGGAGGGGAGGAAGGTCAAGGCGAGGGCCTCGGCGGAGGACGCCATGGCGCCAGAATGGTACCAGCTTTGCACGAGGAATTCTCGCTGGCCGACCATCGTGCAACAACGCCCAGTCGGCGACCCTCGTATACTCGCGGTGGGAGGCAACCATGCGGTGGACGTTTGCGGTCCTTCTAGCGTTGGGCGTTGCGAGCGCGGCGAGCGGTCAGGTGGCCTGGTTCGGCGCCTCGTGGGGCGCGAGCTGGGAGTGGCAGGCCAGTTCGGCGCCAGGCACGAACTTCCTCCACAGCCCGGACGGGGCACCGTCCGCCTTCATCGCCCTGCCGCTCAACGATGACACTCTATTCCGGCTGAAGGCTGCCGACCTACCCCACATCAAGGTCATCGACGGGGTGGGATGGCCGGGCCGGTACCGCGCGTACACGGGCGGGATCGACTACCTGATGAACGGGACGTTCGGCCAGGCCGTCGTGTCGGCGGGCCTCGGGTCGTACAGATTCGACCTCAAGGCCAAGAACCCTCCCGCAGGATCCAACGATAGCAAGTTCGGATGGTACGTCGGCGTCGGCGAGTGGTTCACTCTGACCCGTCGGAGCCGGGTGACGGCCGAGATCGCGATGAACCGGACGGAACACGACGAAAAACCCATGATCTTCACCGCCAACGTGGGTCTCGCATTCGGCTGGTAGCACATGCCTCACGTTATCCGGTCGGGGCTCGCGGATCTGACCGCGGCGTGGCGGGAGCTCCCCCGCGGCCCGTGGCGCTGGGGAACCACGGTGGCGCGGGTGGAGGGGTGCTACCTCGGGCTCGACGCCGCGGCCCTCCTCGTGGCGGGCGTGGTGGTCGAATACGGGCGCCCACTCCATCCAGTTCTGCTCGTCACGCGCGGTGCTGACATCACCTCGGTGCACCTCTGGCCCGTGGTGCCCGTGGAGCGCACCGAAGGGGTGAAGCGACTCCTGGCCCAGGTTGCGCAAGAGCTTCCGGCATTCGGCGCAGGCGAGGTCGCCACGACCAACATCGCCCACCTCCTCTGACCGCGGCTTCTGCCAGGTTCGAAGGTTCGCCCGCGCCGGAATTCAGGCGGAGAAGTTAAGAGTGAAGAGTTAAGAGTGAAGAGTTGAAAGGCTGCGGGCCGGCCTAGACTTGCCTTGACGAAGGTCCAAGAACGGGCGTTCCTGTGGTTAACTCTTAACTCTTAACTCTTCACTCTCAACTCTTAACTTTCTTCCCCAAACCTCGAAGACTCCGAACTTGCAGTCAGTGCTGGTCCTTCTCCGTTTCCTGCAGTTGCTGCTGGTGCGACTGCTGGAGGTCCTGAAGCCTGTCGCGGATCCCGCCGATCGGCCCGGGCGGAGCGCCGGGAGGATTTCCCGTTCCCCCCTGGGCCTGTTCCAGGAGGCGGCGGGCAGTGGCTCGGTGCGGGTCGGACAGGGAATCGGAGGCCGCCATCAACTCGATTGCCGCACCGCGGAGATTGACGGCCAAGTGGTACTCGGCGGTCCCCGGCGCGAGACCGGCAGCCCAGGCGGCGGCCATTTGGGCCGCATCCCGCAGTTCCTCAGCGGGGAGCTGGAACTGCTGGCTGAGGTTCCGAAGTCGCTCTGCGAGCCGCGCCGCTGCGGCGTCGTCAAAGGTGCGTGCTTTTGTTTCGGCCTGGGTGGCGAACGTCACGCTCTTGACCGCGTCGAGGTCCTGACGGGTCTGGCGTGTGGCTAGGATAAGAACCACGACCATCACGATGAGCAAGCCGGCGAGAGCGAAGATCGATCGCACTTGATCCTCCCGTTACCCAAACAATACACCCGACCGTGGCGGTGACCGTCAGCGGTGACACTCCGCGAGCGCGCGGTTCTGAGGATGGGCTGGAGTTTGGCACGGCCTCTGCAAAGACCCGGGGCGGAGGTGGCGCATGGTCCGGAAACTCATGGTGGTAGTCGCGACCCTCGCGGTGGTTGCCCCGGCCTTTGCAAGGGAGTTGACGAGCGCCTACGTCATCACGGCGGTCGCCAACAAGGCGGGGCTTGCGGGAACGGACTGGCACACCGATCTCACCCTTTACAACCCCCAGAGCAAGCTGCTCTACATCGACGTTTTCTTCCTTCCCTCCGGCCAGGACAACAGCGCGGGAGCTCCCGAGCTGCCCCTGATCGCTCTCGAGCCATGGCAGACACTCAACCTCTGGGACATTCTCGGCCCGAACGGATTCAACGCGCGCGGCTGGACCGGAGCGCTTCTGGTATACGCGGACACTGCAGCCAGCGGCTGTCCGAACACCACGGGCGACACGAGCTGCGACTTCGCGGCGTTCGCCCGCAACTACACGCCCGACCCCTACAGCTCGGATGGCGAGTTCGGTCAGGACTTTCCCGGGTTTCCCGCAGGCCTGGGTGTTGACAAGACCGTGATCGCCTATATGCCCCAGATCTCCGACGACAGCACTTTCCGAACCAATGTCGGGGTGGCATCGTGGACGAGTGGATGGGTCACGGTCCGCGTCGACGTCCAGGACGAGAGCGGCAACATCATCGGTCGGCACGACCACCTGATCCCGCCGTACGGTCACTTGCAGTGGCGACTGGAGGACGGCATCACGGGCGGCACTCTGGCCGCCTACATTCTGAACGGACCGAGCGACGCGATCGTGTACCCCTACGCCACCGTCGTGAACTGGGCCACCGGGGACGCCACGACCGTGGAGGCTCAGATCAGTCCGGTCGGGCTCAGCGCGCAGTCGACGTCGCTTCGGCGCGTTGCTGCGCGGTCGGTGCCCCCTGGTTTGCCGGTGTCGGGCTTCTCGCTCGATGGACTTACACGGCGCTCCCGTTGACCCCTTTGGCCGCCTGACGGCACGGCAGCGCGCCGGCTTCACCCCAAACGTAGTCGCATCTTGTTACAATCTCTCTATGTTGCCTGAACCCCCGGGACGGCGACCGATCATTCTGGTTGCCGAGGGCGACGCCGAGCTGCGTCTGGCGATCACCACGGCTCTCAGTAATCAGTTTCCCAACATCGAGATCCGCTCGGCTCCTGACGGTGAAGCCGCATGGGCGGTCGTTCGAGACGGGGGCGTCGATCTCCTGCTCACCGATGTGAGCACGCCTGGACTCGACGGGATGCAGCTCCTGTGCCGGGTTCGAGACGACCAGCGCGTGGCGGGCACGTACGTCATCCTGATGACCGCCGTGACGAGGCCCGACGAGCTCTATGCGGCGATGGAGCACGGCGGCGATGACTGCGTGCTCAAACCTGTTCGGTGGAACGAGCTTATCGCGCGGGTTCACGCCGGTCTGCGCCGGCTGGGCACCGTCCGCCGGCAAGCCGAGCGGCAGGCCGAGCTCGAGCACCTCTACCACCAACACACCGAGTTCCTCTCGATGGTGTCGCACGAGATCCGCACGCCTCTGTCCGCGATCCTCTCCGCCGCCAACGTGCTCATGCGCTACGGCAGCACGCGACCCGAGTCCGTCGAGCGCTTCGCCAAGGTCATTCATCAGGAGGGTCGGCGCCTCACCCGCCTCATCAACAATCACCTGGACCTGGCTAAGATCGAGTCGGGTCAGGTGGAGTGGGTGTTCGCGCCAACGGCGGTGGACGCGCTGGTGCGCGACGTGGAGGAGTCCTTCAGCGCGCTGGTGGGCGAGCGCAACCTGGTGCTCGAGGTCGACGGCTGGCCCGACCCTGTCGTAGTGACGCTGGATCGCGACAAGATCATCCAGGTGATCGTGAACCTGCTGTCGAACTCGATCAAGCACTCGCCGGATGGTGCGGTTGTTCGCCTGAGGTATCGGCCTCGCCCGGGTGGCGGGGTGCGGCTGGAGGTCGAGGACGAAGGGGCGGGGATCCCTGCGGGCCGCGAGGAGGAGATCTTCGGGCGCTTCCAGCAACTCGGCCTCGACGACCAGCGTCGGGGGTCGGGGCTGGGCCTTACCATTTCGCGCCAGATCGTGGAACGCCATGGGGGACTCATCTGGGCCGAGCCCAGGCGGGCGAGCGGCGCCCTGTTCGTAGTAGAACTGCCGGACGTGGTGCGAGGGGGCGATGGTTCAGTTTGACAACCAGTACCGGCAGGTGAAGCTGAAGGTGGTGTACTACGGCCCCAGCCTGTGCGGGAAGACCACGTGTCTGCAATACCTCCACCGGGTCACTGACCCGCAACGGCGCACCAAGCTCTACACCCTCAACACCGCGTCCGACAGGACGCTCTTCTTTGACCTTTTGGGGCTCGACCTCGGCCGCGTCCGGGGCTATCGCCTGACCCTCCAGCTCTACACCGTGCCGGGCCAGGTCCAGTACAACGCGACGCGACGCGCGGTGCTCGCGGGGTGCGACGGGGTCATGTTCGTGGCGGACTCGCAGAAGTCGTTCGCCAAGGCGAACGAGGAGAGTCTCGCGAACCTCGCGGAGAACCTCAAGGCCAACGGGCTGAACCCGGAACAGGTTCCGCTGGTCCTCGCGTACAACAAGCGCGATCTGCCCGACGTGCTCTCGCGCACGGAGCTCGACCAGTCCCTGAACTCGCGTCGCGTCCCCGTCTTCGAGACCGTGGCCACTTCGGGGGTCGGTGTCGTGGAGGCGTTCACGGGCATCACGAAGGCGACGGTGCTCTCCGTGGCCGACCGCTTGGGGATGGCAAACCAGCCCGAGGCCCTCAGCCGGCTCGTGGAGAACGTAAACACGGCGCTGCAGCCGCTCATGCGGCGCGTATCGACGGCCGAGGTGGAGGGTCCGGTGATCCTCCATCCCTCAGCCAAGGGCGACGACCTGCGCGCCGACGAACTGCTCGCGGAGGCCGTGCGCGCCAACCTCACGATGACGGATCTCAACGTCCGTCTCGATCAGCTCTCGGGCGAGCTCGAGCGGAGGGTGGCCAACCTTCACTCGATCAACGAGTTCGGACGGCTGATGTCGCTTGCCCGTGAGCCGGAGGAGATCACGGCGGGGTTCCTCGACCGCCTGCTCATCGAGCTGAAGGTGGCGTGCGGCTCCCTGTTCCTCGTCGGCGAGAATGGCGAGCTCATCGAGGTGCGGCGACGCGGTTTGGCCGCCGATCCCCTGGCCCGGCGCGACGAGTCGGGCCAGTCACCCGCGGAAGTCATCTTGGCCTCGCGACAGCCGCTCATTGCGCGGCTCGACGAGGTCGAGCCGGCCCAGCTGCAGGACGCGCACTGGATGGAGGAGGTCCGAAGCCTGAACTTGCTCGGTGTGCTTGCGGTCCCGCTCTTCGCGCAGGATCGGCCGCTCGGGTTGGTGACGGCCTTTTCGGACGCCACGCGGGGCGCGTTCGAGGATGTCGAGCTGGAGCTCGCGAGCGTCCTCGGCGCCAACGCGGCCACAGCGCTGGCGAACGCCCGGGCGTGGCGCTCGCTGGAGCAGCTCAACAGCTCCCTCGAGAGCGCCGTGGCGGAGCGCACGCACGAGCTCCAGGATGCCCTCACACGGACGAAGTCGCTCGCCGAGCAGCTCGAGGAGGGGAATCTCGCTCTCCAGACCGCCAACAAAGAGCTGCGCGACCTAGAGCGTCTCAAGGGCGAACTCCTGGATCGTATCGCGCACGAGCTCAACACCCCCGTCACCGCGATCCAGACGGCCGGCAGGATCCTAGCCCGCTACGACGAGATGCCGCCCGAGAGGGCGGTCAAGTTCGTCGAGATCATCACGCAGGAATCGGCGCGCCTGGGGGACCTGATCGCGTCCTCGCTCCAAGCTGCGGTGCTCGGCATCCCGGAAGGGCGGCCGACGCCCATCGGCATGGGCGTGGCCGATCTCCTTAGGCGGGTCCTGGCCCCTCTCAAGGGGGAGATCGCAAACCGCCGCCTCGCGGTCCAGGTGAAGGTGGCCGCGGGCCTCGACGAGGTGGTCGGCGATGAGAGCCAGCTCGAGGCGGCGCTGCGGGCGATCGTGAGGAACGCCGTCGAGTTTAACCGGGACGGCGGCAGCGTCGTGGTGACGATGCGGCCGGTGCGGCGGGGCGCCTCGGCTTTCGTCGAGTTTCGCGTCGAGGACACCGGCATTGGCATCCCCGCGCAGGACCTGCCGCACGCCTGCGAGGTCTTCTGGCAGGGAGGCAACAGGCTCACCAACAAGCCCCGAGGTCTCGGCCTCGGACTCGCTGTTGCAAAGCGTGTCGCCGAGAACCACGGCGGAACGCTCGAGATCTCCTCGGAGGAGGGGAAAGGTACGGTCGTCGCAATGTTCCTTCCCACGGCCGTGGCTCGGCAGGCGTGACCGCCGCTCGACGCCGGTCGGGGCGTCGCCGCAAGTCGTCGGCGAATTGCGCGGCCGTCCCCGGAGACAGGTCCACATCCGATGGCTAGACCTCTCATCGTTCTCGTGGACGACGAGCCCAACATCAGAGCGACGATCTCGTTCATCCTCGAGATGGAAGGCTTCCGGGTGGAGACGGCGGTGGACGGCGAAGAGGGGCTCGAGAAGATCCGTGCCCTGAAACCGCCGGTTGTGCTTTTGGACGCCATGATGCCGCGACGCGACGGCTTCGACGTCTGCCGAACCGTCAAGGGCGACCCGGCACTCGCCAGCGTCAAGGTGATCATGCTCACGGCAATGGGCCAGGCGGCCGACCAGGAGAAGGGACGTGCGGCCGGAGCGGACTTCTACATTACCAAGCCGTTCGACGAGGAGGAGCTGCTCGCGCTGCTGCGCCGCCTGACGGCGTGAAGAGCCTGGAACCGTTCGCAGGTTCACACCGCAGGGTTGTGGCACCCGGAGTTAAGAGTTCAGAGTGAAGAGTGAAGAGTTGAGAGACAGAGGGCCGGTGCCGCAGCGCCAACGCGCATGCGGTGGGCAGGAGGCTCCTGCTGTTAACTCTTGACTCTTCACTCTTAACTCTCAACTGCCTCTCTGAGGCCATCGAATCTCACCCCCGCGGCGCGTTGCCGCGATAGACTTGGCGCCGTGAGCGACGTCGCCGTTCTGACCGCCAAGCCGGACCTCGCGATCTACGAGGAGCTCGAGAAGGCCGGCGAGATGTTGGGCGTGCGCGTGAGGATCCTCGACGCGCTGAGGCTGGCGGCGCTGGACGCGCCCCCCCACTGCTGGCAGGACGGTCAACAGACGGCCGCCGGCCTCGGGGCCGTGCTGCCCAGGGTCGGGAACTGGCGCCCGGACTCGGTGCTCGCGGTCCTGACCTCGCTGCGGCGCGCGGGTGTCGCCTCGCTCAACGAGGTCGGCGCGATCCGCGCGGGGCGCGATCATTGGGAGACGGCGTGCGCGCTCGCGGCGACCGGACTGCCGCACCCCGAGACCGTGGCCGGTTCGGAGCCCGAGACGCTGGCGGCGGCAGCAGCGGCAGCCTTCGGCTTTCCGTGCGTCGTCAAGCAGCGCGGCTCCCGAGAGGGCATCGGCGTCATCCGCTGCGCGGGCAGGGCAGAGCTGGAGGCGGTGCTGGACTCCCTCTGGCGCGTCGGCGACGAGGTGGTTGTGCAGCGGTTCTGCCCCCCAGGGGGGGTGAGCAGGCGGATCCTCGTACTCGATGGCCAGGTCCTGGGCGCGACGGAGCACCTTGCACCGGCGGGCGAATTCCGCTCGAACGCGGCCCGCGGTGCAAACGTCCGGGCGGTGGCGGCCGACGAACAGATGCGGGACCTCTCGATCTGCGCGGCGCGTACGGTCGGGCTTGGCTTCGCGGGTGTGGATCTAATCCCCGACACGGACCGGTGGGTCGTGGCGGAGGTCAACCCTTCTCCCGGGTGGCGTCACTTCGCCGCGGCGACCGGCGTGCCGGTCGCCGAACGCCTGGTCCAGGCGCTCCGACGTAGGGCCGGCGAGCGGTGAGCGATCCGTTCGCGTGTGCAGGCGACGTGCGGTTGAAGCCGGGTCGGGAGGCGTCGGTCGTCCGGCGCCACCCCTGGGTCTACCGGGGAGCCCTGGCGGGGCCAGTTCCCGGCAGCATGGGACCGGTCCGTGTCGTCGCGGCGGGGGGCCGCCCGCTCGGCATCGGGCTCCCCGGCGGCTCCGGACGTTCCCTCGCCCTCCGCATGCTCGCGTTTGGAGAAGAGCCGTGGGACGCCGCGACGCTGCGCGGGCGGCTGCTCGCCGCGGCTCGCCTACGGGAGCGGCTGGGCCTCGAGGCAGACGCTTTCAGGCTCGTGCACGCCGAGGGCGACGACCTGCCAGGCCTCGTGATCGACCGGTACTCGACGACCGCCGTGTGTCAGGTCTTCGAGCGGGCCTGGGAGCCCTTTCTCCCGCTCATCTCGGACGTGCTGGGCGGCGACCTCGGGCTTGCCGGTGTGCTCGTTCGATCCGGCGACACGACGGGCGAGGCACCTGCGGCGTTGCGCGGAAGCGTGCCCGACGGCGAGGTGGTCGTCCGGGAGGAGCCGCTTCGATTCCCGGTTGATCTCGTGCGCGGACAGAAGACCGGCTTCTTCTTGGACCAGCGCGAGAACCGGCGGCGCGTTGCCACGGTGGCCCGGGGCGCGCGGCTGCTCAATCTCTTCTCCTACAGCGGGGGGTTCGCAGTGGCGGCGCTCGTCGGTGGCGCCGAGCGCGCCCTCAACGTCGATGCGTCGGAAGCGGCGCTTGCACTCGCGCGCCGGGCGTACGAGCTCAACGCCCTGCCTGTTCGCGACGCGGACTTCGTGGTCGGCGATGCCTTCCGAGTGGCGCGAGCCCTCGTGGCGGCCGAGGAGCGCTTCGACTTCGTGGTCGTGGACCCTCCGGCGTTCGTCAAGCGAAAGAGCGACATAGGCGCCGGCCTGCGCGGCTACAAGGACATCAACCTGCACGCGATTCAGCTCGTACGGTCCGGCGGCCTCCTCTTGACGTGCTCGTGCTCTGCGCTGGTGGACGAGTTGCAGTTCGGTCGCGTGCTCGCCGACGCCGCGGCGGACGCCCGCCGCCGGCTCTCGGTGCTGGAGCGGCGCGGCGCAGGGCCCGACCACCCCGTGTCGGTGCAGTGCCCGGAAAGCACCCACCTCAAGGCATGGCTCTGTACGGTAAACTAGACGTGATGCTTCGGTTCCCGGTGGATCCAGTCTGGCGCAGGCCGGTCTTGGGGCACGTTCTCGGCGCCGGGATGAATCCTCGTCCGATCGATCGTGGAGTGTTCCCAGGTGTCACACGCTTCTCGCATTTTGAAAGGAGGACACGGTAATGCGGCGAAGGCTGCGTCGCGTATGTCATGTTTTTGCAAGAGATCGCCAACATGGCACACGAGTTGCTCTTGGTCTGCCCGTGGATTGTGTGCCAAGCTCTGCCCGTCGGCGTGAAGCCGGGGTCACACTGCTGGAGGCGCTCGTCGTTTTGGCGATCCTCGGCTTGGTGGCGGCCGTCGTCACGGTTCCGATCAACTCCTACTGGCAGAGATCACGACTCCAGTCCGCCGCGGGCGACATCCGCAACTTTCTGCAGATCGCCTATACCGAGGCCGTCAACCAGCACACACTGGTCACGGTCTCGATGCAGCAGGTCTCCGGGAAGTGGCAGCTACAAGTCGCACCGCCGCCTCTCAGGGGACCCGCCACGTACGTCTTCCCGGACGTGGTGGACTGCACGACCCTCAACCCCGCAGCAACCGCCGGAGGCTGGCCTGCGACAGGGGCTATCCGCAGCCTCGTCTGCGCCCCGGACGGGCTCACGTTCATCCCGGTAGGCGCCACGTGCGCCCCGAACGAAACCGCCGGCTCGCAGGCACGCGAAGTGAAAACGCTCGCGATCACCCACACAAGCATGCTCGACGGATCGCTCGCCCCGAACACGCGGTTCGACGTCCAGATCTTCCCGCTCTGGAACGTTTCCTACCAGAAGGTGCTGCTATGAAAAAGGTCAGGATGAGCCGAAAGGCACGAGGGCGTGGGAAGGAGCGCGGTCTCACCCTCATCGAAGTGCTGGTGGCGTTCTTCATCTTGTTCGTCGTGACGCTGGCAGTGCTCCAGCTCCTCTCGATGGCGTACCTGGTCAACCTGGGGTCGATGGTCCGCACGGAGTTGACGTACAAGGCGGAACAGGTCGTGGAGACGATTCGGCTCCTCAACTTCCGGTACTACTGGCTCCAAGCGACGCCGACCGCCACGGAGCTTAACTGCTGCCCGATCGGGATCAACCAATCGATGACGATCTCGAACGTGGATCCAACCTATATCAGCAACAACTGCGATCAATTCTGGGGTGCCAGCGGCGCCAACATCCTCCACAGCGATTCCCGCTTCGCCCTGGACTACACGATTAATCCGAACCTCGGCGTCACGGTTCATGCCGTGCCTTTGAAGGATGCCAACGGAAACTATCTGTACCTGGGACCGGTGGCTACCAAGGTGGTGGTTTATGTCGTGCAGTTGCGAAACTTCTAGGAGCGGGGCCGCCCGCGGGTTCACCCTGGTGGAGGTGCTGGTCACCCTCGCCTCCCTCGGCGTGATCCTGTGGATGGTCGGCCAGCTGCTCTTCCCGATGCGCCAGGCCGCCGAGCGCCAGCGCCTCCAGGTCGAGGCCCGCCAGGCCGCGCGGGCGTCCTTGGACTATCTGAGCATGCAAATCCGCGGTGCCAACGACATGAACCGCGTGACAGCCGCAGCTGTGCAAGGGCCGGCGGCCTTCCTGACCTATGTCTGGAAAGGGGACGGCAGCGGGACGGGCAACAACCCGATTTGCGACCCGACCGTCGGCCTGGATCCGGGGTGCGTCCAGACCTCGTTCAACAACGTGCCCGCCAACGGCGGCAACTCCACGCTGGCGACACCGGGGACCGACATCCTCACGGTGGCCGTTGGCCAGTCGACGGTTCAGTCAGTCGGCGCATCAAGGGGCCTCGCGTGGGCCGGGAGTGTGAACATCAACCAGCCGAGCAGCTGGTCGTTCAACCTCGGGTGTCCGGATTCCGGCGCCAACCTCACCTTCTTCAAGAACCTGACAGGGGGCAGCGCCACAGGCAAGAGCGCGCCGCTCATGGTGGTCACGAGCCAGGGAAACTGGGCGTTCTACCAGATCACCGACTACCAGGATGGCGCCAACAATACCTCCTGTGCGGTCACACCACCGGCCTGGTGCTTCGACCCGTCAACGGCTGCCCCAACCGCATGTATCGGAGTCATCGCCCAGCCAGGCGCCACCGGCCTCAACGCGCCAGGGCAGACGCGATCCCTCACACGACCGCTGTCTCTCTTCGTCAACGTGCGGTTTACGGCGTTCCGCGTGTGCGACGGCTGGCTCGAGCAGAAGGACGGGATCTTCGACCCAAGTACCGACGCCAACTGTCCGACGATGTCGGCGGGAGCGACGTTCCCGCCCTACGTGACCAAGGCGAACTGGTCGCCTCTCCTCCCCAATGTCGAAGATCTTCAGTTCGCCTACATCTTCTACGATGGCTCAGTCTGGAACGGGTGGCTGGGTGGGACGATCCCTGTCGGAGCAGGGGTCCCCATCGCGATCGGGACAACCGGGAACGCGCCGCCGCCCACGTACGATTCCACAGGGGTCACCGCCATCCGGATCACGGTCACCGCGCGCGCGTCCTCATCCGTGACGGTGGGCGGCGGCAAGACCCCGGCGCCGCCGCCGGTGGCCGAGGACCACGACCCGGGGGTAGCCGCAACCGCCGACACTTACTACAGAGCGCAGCTCTCGTCTCTCGCCTTGTTGCGCAACCGGCTGGCGGGATACTGACCATGGCCGGGGAAGGGAATGTCCGCATGGGGCAGAAAGAGCGCGGCGTGGCGCTCGTGATGGTGATCCTCGTCCTGCTGATCCTCTCGGCGCTGGGGATCACCGCGGTGATGATGATGACGCAGGAGGACAAGACCTCGTCGCGCCAGGACCTCCAGAAGGCGGCCCTCTACGCGTCCGAGGCCGGTCTGCGAAGGGGCGAGCTAATCCTCGCGCCCTTGCAGGGAAATTACAGCTCCAACACCCTGACCACGTACTTCAACCACACATCGGTCGCAAGGACCGCAGGGGCGCCGCCGTCGTCGGGATCGGACCCGCAGAGACCGGTGCCGCCGCCGACCTCGATGCCGCCCCAGTGGGATCTCCAGCATCTCGGGACGTACCTGACGACGGTCCCCGGCGCCGGCGAGGAAGTGGCCAACCAGGAGGTCACGGAGCTGGTCGTGGACGGCCCGAACTTTGACCGAATCCGCGCCTACTACAGCGTCTATGTCCGTAACAACGTGGACGATCTCGACCCAAGCGGAGTCGTGAGCCCTTTGTTGAACTACGACCCCAGGATGCGTCTGATCTCGGTCGGGTTCATCACCGACTCCCAGGGGGTGGATCAAGCCACCGGGAATGCCCGGGTCGTTGGCGTCAAGATCATCGAGGAAGAGCTCAATCTCGTCGGCGCCCCAAACTCTGGAGATTTCCAGAAGTGCAAGGACGCGGGCGGCACATGCTCAGGTTTCTGGAGCGGTCGAATGACCGGTTGATCGCCGAAAATGGGCCACGACGCTCACGGCGATCGCAGTGCAGTTGAAGTGCGGAGGTTGAAATGACGATGCTTCGGACCACGCTTGCGAGGACGTGTTTGGTTGGTATCGTGCTGGCCGTGACGGTGGCGGCGGGGGGGTGGGCCGCGACGCTCAAGCCGACCAACGAGGGTTTTGACCTGATGCAGCAGATCACGTTCCAGCAGGCCAAGGCCAACATCCTGATCGTCCTCGACGTCAGCGGGTCGATGGCCTGGGACTACCGGGGGAACGACCTCAACATCTACAATCCAGCCACACCCGACATTCTGAACATCGTGTGGAACGGAGCAGACAGCACGGGGACCCAACCAAGATCGGCCCCGGCCTACTACGACGGCAACCCGCGGATGAGCTGGGTGGGCGCGCCGGACCCCAACACCTGCGCGACCCCGACGCCGACCGCCACACCGACCACGACCGCCACACCGACCTCGACCGTCACGCCGACCGCGACCGCCACACCGACCGCGACCGTCACACCAACCACGACACCGACCACGACGCCAACCACGACGCCGACGATCACGCCGACGATGACGGCCACCCCAACGAGCACGCCGACCCAGACGGCGACGAAAACGCCGACGCCGACACTGACTCCTACGGTCACGAAGACCCCGACGGCGACGGCCACCGTTCCGACGCCGACGCCCACGAAGACCCCGACGGCGACGGCCACCGTTCCGACGCCGACGCCCACCAAGACCCCGACGGCGACGGCCACCGTTCCGACGCCGACGCCGACG
>PMLC01000046.1 GCA_003158745.1 Acidobacteriota bacterium | reverse complement strand
CTCGATGCGCTTGTCCTCCCAGTCGATCGCACGGACGGCGATCGGCGAGAGGAGCACCTTGCGTTCCACAAGCCACCCCTCGTGGGTCATCCGCTTCGTTCCCGTATCGACCACGACGTAGCGCACCGTGAAGCTCACATCGTCGAAGTAGCACTCCTGGGCGGTCCCGATGTCCCCATCGGTGGCGCCGATCGTGAACCCGTGAAGATCCTTCATGCTCCGGAGCATCGCATCCTCCTTTGTCGAAGGGTGCTGTCCCCGGCCGCAGCTCTGGCCTCCGGCGCCCGCCCTGCCGCCGGTCGGCTTGACCCAGGCCCTGCAACCAGAGCAATCGCGCCAAGGAGGCTCACCGGTGCCATCAGGTTCGTCTTCACCGCTCACCTCCGTGCCCCGAGATGTGCGCCTTCGGTAATGAGCCGACAGTCCCAACGAAGGAACCAAGTCCCACGACTCTCGTGGCGTGCCTTCCTTCTCACCCGCCTACGAATCTAGTCTCTTGGTGCTGTGCGGGATAGCGCATTTTCCCCCGAGATGAGAGCCGCGGATTAGGTAGAAACTACACAGCCGGTGTCCGAACCTCTGTCGTCTTCCGAGGAGCGCACGCGCGTATGCCAGCCGGGGCGTCACAAAGACTTGCGAGGTCATTGCGACATCGCTGCTGGAGAGGACACACAGCCTCCACCAAACTCCCGCCACTTCGGGCCCGTGGCCGGACAGCCCGCATTTCGCCTCAAACCGCGCCTCGGTGAGGTCTCGATGGACAACTTGGTGACCGCGCCGCCCGACGACGGCGACGACCTGGAGCACCTCGCCAGGCAGCGTCACACTCCCCGAAGACCTGACGTGAGCCGATTCGACTCAGATTCCCAGCCATTCAGGCGAGACACACCGTCTTGTCTAGAGTGGAGAGTTCCGTGGTTTCTACCCACCTCGCGGCCCTGCTCCTGGGTAGTAAGCGCTCTTCCCGGCGAGGGATCGGAGGACTAGGTTTGAGACACGTTCGAGAAAGGACGGTCCCTCATGAAACGCGTATTCGCCGTGGTGGCAGGCTCCCTGGTCGGTGTCGGGCTGCTGGCGCTCGCCGGGTGCGGCTCCCCGATGGTGCCCAAGGCAACGCGGCATGCGGACTCGGGGATCACATCGGTGATCCAGGCGTCGCTGGAGGCCAACGACAACGTGAAGGCGCGCGAGGTGGACGTCGAAACCCGTGAGGGCGTCGTGTACCTGACCGGCGTGGTGGACACGGAGCAGGCCCGCCAGGAGGCCGCGCGCGTCGCGTGGCGCACGGAGGGTGTGGAAGGTGTCATGAACAACCTCACGGTTGGGGAGAGGACGGTCGGCAGTTGGATCGATGACGTGATGATCAGCTCGAAGGTCAAGGCGAAGCTCATCGCAATCTCCGAGATCAAGACCGGGGAGATTGACGTGGGTTCCTCGCAGGGGGTCGTGACGCTGATCGGCCGCGTCAGCTCTGAGAAGATCAAGAGCATGGCGGAGACGGTCGCGCGCGACACCAAGGGCGTCAAGGACGTTCACAACGAGCTCCTCGTCGGCACCATGAAGTACTAGGCCCGGCGGACTGGAGGACTGTGATGCTCTGGACGATCTTCGTCATTCCTCTCGTGCTACGGAGCGCCCGATGATGAAGACGGGCGATGCTCCAGCATTCAAGGCAGAGGAGACGAAGCTGACGATGTGAGGAGCCCGCAGGTCAGCGGGGCGCCTCCCCGCCGACCCGGTCGCTCCGCGGTGGTGGCTGAAGCCACCTGTCGCAGGTGGGAAGGAGACGCTCGAGATGGCCAAGGATCCTGTTTGTGGCATAACCCTCGACAACAAGGCCCCATACAAAAGCATACATGCGGGGCAGATCCATGTGTTCTGCTGCGCTACCTGCAAGACGACGTTCGACAAGGAGCCTGGACGGTACGTGGCCTTTGCCGGGGTCGCTCTCGTCACCCAACGGCCGCCCTCCGGGCCCCCAGCCTCCCCCTTCGTGGCCATTTCATCAATCGGGCACCTCCTTCAGGTCTTTCTCCCCAAATCGGTGTCCAATGAGTTCCACGGGCGACCCACTTGGTTCTTTGCCAGCAGGCGCTCGCGGGATGGCCGCCAGCCGCCGGAGGCGTCCAGGGGACGGTACGCGCGAGGCAACGTCGGCGAGTACGCCTGACTGCCCCCATGGCGCCTCGAGGAGTTGTCCCAAGGGCCGCAAGAAGGGAAACACGACAGCTGAACAGCTAGTGTAGCACCTCATAAATAGGTTGATACAAAAGTGACGTCCTGGTTGAATAGGGCATGCGCATTGCGAACTCACGGCTAGATTCAAATGGGATCCGCTTGCCCGCAAGAGGGCTCACTTTGATTGCCAATCTCCGCGGGGTGTGCGCCATCAGCGGCTCACAGCGTCTTGCGTCTTGGCGCTCGCCTGGGTTGTTGTGGGCTTTGCGGAGCCCGGTGGCGCGCCACGACCCGCGCCGAGCACGACTCGAACCCGATGTGCACGCCCGTCATCCGCGAGCGGAATCGCGGCCGGGTCGGCGGGCGATCCGTCGAGCTCCACGCTCGCCACGCCCCGGCACCGCCGCTCCGGGTTCTCCACGACGATCGTGTAGTCCGTCTTTCCGAATCTCCAATCGATCGAGTAGGTCGGCCACGACGACGGGATGCACGGGTTCAACGTGAAGCATGCGCCGCGGCGCTGGAGTCCGAGGATCCCTTCTACGGCAACCCGGTACATCCAGCCGGCCGACCCGGTGTACCAGGTCCAGCCGCCGCGTCCCCGGTGCGCCGGGTGGTCGTAGACATCCCCGGCGACCGCATAGGGCTCGGTCATGTACTGCTCGACCTCGCTCGTCGTCCGCGAGTGGTTGATGGGGTTGAGCATGTGGAAGAGCTCCACCGCCTCGTCGCCGCTCCCGAGACGCGCGAGCGCGAGGGCGACCCACGCCCCGGCGTGCGTGTACTGCCCTCCGTTCTCGCGAATCCCCGGGATGTAGCCCTTGATGTATCCCGGGTCGAGAGCCGTGTGATCGAACGGCGGCGAGAGGAGCAGGACGACGCCCGAACCGCGCCGGACCAGGTGGGTGCGCACGGCGCTCATGGCGCGCTCGGCGCGGTTTGCCGGCGCGGCGCCCGAGAGAACGGCCCACGTCTGCGCCACCGAGTCGATCTTCCCCTCGTCGTTTTGGGACGACCCGAGCGGGGTGCCGTCATCGAAGTACGCGCGCCGGTACCACTCGCCGTCCCAGCTTTGCTCCAGCATGGTTCCCAGACGCTCGCGTTCGGCGCGGTAGCTCGCCGCTCGGGGCGCCTCACCCCGCTCCTCGCACAATGGGGCAATCGCTCCCAAGACGGCGTGGAGGAACCAGCCGACGAAGACGCTCTCCCCGCGGCCCTCGGGGCCGACGCGGTTGAAGCCGTCGTTCCAGTCGCAGCTCCCGATGAGCGGCAAACCGTGCGCGCCGGTGGTGATCGCCCGATCCACCGCCCTGATGCAGTGCTCGAACAGAGTGCCCGTCGCGCGGGAGACGGCCGGGATCCCGTACGCCTCGGGCTCTCCGGGCGGAACGGGAGGCGCCTCGAGGAAGGGCGCCCGCTCGTCGAGGACGGAGCGGTCTCCGGTTGCCTTGACGTACTCGGCGGCCGCGTAGGGGAGCCAGAGAAGGTCGTCCGAGCACCGCGTGCGGATGCCCTGGCCGCCCGGGGCGCTCCACCAGTGCTGCACGTCCCCCTCGACGAACTGGCGCGCGGCCGCTCGCAGGAGGTGCTCGCGGGTGAGGTCCGGCCGCGTCAACATGAGCGCCAGCACGTCCTGGAGCTGGTCGCGGAAGCCGTATGCACCGCTCGACTGGGAGTAGGCGGAGCGCGCCCAGACGCGGCACACCAGGTCCTGGTAGAGGAGCCACCTGTTGACCAGGAGGTCGAAGGAGTCGTCGGGGGTGGCGACGCGCACGGCGCCCAGCGTGTCCTCCCAGAACGCCTCCACTGCGACGAGTTCGGCCTCGGCGGTTGCCACGCCGTCCTTGCCCGCGAACCGCCGCAGGAGGGCGCGGGCCTCTGCCGCGTCACGCCCCTGGCCGAGGAGGAACACGATGCGCCGCGTCGCGCCGGGCTCGAGCTCCACCACTGTCTGCAACGCTGCGCACGGGTCGAGGCCGGCGCCGAAGCGGTTGGACAGGAGCGGCCGGCCGAGCGCGGACGCGCGAGAGAGCGAGCCGTTGCGGCCGAAGAACTCGAGGCGGTCCCCGGTGGCCGAGAGGAGAGGCTCGCTCGCGGCGGCGAACGCGACGCGCTCCCGCTCCGAGCTATACAGGTCGCGCGCCAGGACCGCTCCAGTCTCGGCGTCGCGTTCGGTCGCGACGAACCGCGGGCCGCTCGCGATTGGCGGACCGAGCAACCACTCGTTGTACGAGAAGAGGGTGATGCGCCGCGGCCGGTCGGAGCGGTTCGTCAACGTCAGGAGAGACAGTTTCACGGGATCTTCCCGCGCCACGAAGACCGCCAGCTCCTGCGCGATTCCGTGCGCGGCGCGGGAGTAGCGGGTCACGCCCGCCGCGTGGCGCACCACCCAGCGCGGAGATCGCGGCGTGCGCCGGATGGATGTCGGCGTGGCGCCCCACAGGGAGCCGTTCTCCTCGTCGCGCACGAAGATCGCCTCGGCGGTCGGGTTGGTGACCGGGTCGTTGGCGAACGGGGTGAGCCGGTTCTCGCGACTGTCCTCGGACCAGGTATGGGCCGCCCCGGAGGTGGTGACGATGCTCCCGAAGCGCGGGTTGGCGAGAACGTTGATCCAGGGAAGCGGTGTCTCCCGTTCGCCATCGAGGACGACGACGTATTCGCGGCCGTCACGCGTGAAGCCGCCGAGGCCGTTCCCGAGAAGAAGCGGCGTTGGCTCCAACTCCACTTCCGGCTGGCCCGGATCCGGGTCCTCGTCGACCGGCACGTGGCCCAACGGGAGTGGAGGCTCCGCCTCCGGGCGGTCGAGCTGCTGTTCCAGGGTGCCGCGGTCGCCGGAGACGACCGCCTGGGCGACAACGTTCAGAAGGACCTTCTCGGCCTCCGAGAGCAAATCGGCCTGGAGAAGAAACACGCCGCCGGGCTTCCCTTTCCAGGCGCTCCACGGGCTGCCGTCGATGAGCTGGGTGAGCTGTTCGTTCGTCTCTTCGCGGTAGCTCGCCGGGTGCTCGTTCAGGATCACAGCGTCGGCCTTCAGCCCCTTCAGGCGCCAGTGCTCGTGGGCGGTCAGGACCTGCCGGACGAGCTGGACGTCGTCCGGCTCTGTCAGGCGGACGAGAACGATTGGCAGGTCGCCCGAGATGCCGAACTTCCAGAGACTCTCCTGCCCGAGCGTGTTCTTCGCCAGGGTCTCCCCGTCGGCCCGAAGGGATGCGTCGGAGAAGAAGACGCGGGACCCGAGCCGTTCGGTGAGCTGGGCCTGTTCGACGGAGATGCCGAGATGCCGCTGTGTCATCTGCGCCTGCGTGTAGGCGAGGGCGAAAGCGCGAGCGGCGACACCGTGGTCGTGATACTTCTGCGCGCACTCGCGCGCGGCCGGCTCGTCGCCGGCGACGCCGGTCGTGAACGAGACGCGGGCAAACCCCCCGGGCGCGAGCCGCAGCCTGGTCCGGAGGCTCAGGATCGGGTCGAGCACGGCGCCGGTCGTCCCCGAGAGAGCGCGCCCGTCCATTGCCTTTGGGTTTTCGGGGCCGCGCCCGCGCCCCAGGAATCGCATCCGGTCCGTCTCCCACTCGACTTGCGCCTGCGTCGGTCCGTGGATGGAGAGGACGTGAAATATGACGAGCGCCGGATCGTGCGGGCCGCGGGGCCGACGTCGCGCCAGGAGAGCCGTATTCTCGGCGATCCACTCCGTCTCGAGGAAGAGCTTCCCGAACGCGGGGTTGGCGACGTCGTCGGCGACGGACCCCAGACCCACTTCGACGTAGCTCGTCAGCTCGATCTCGCGGGGACGGTCGCTCTGGTTCGTCAGCGAGACACGCCGGACCTCGGCGTCGTCCCCCGGTGAGACGGCTACCTCGAGGCGCGTTGCGATGCCGTCGTCGAGGCGTTCGAAGGCTGCCTTCTCGGCGAGGAACTCCACGAGGTAGCTTTCGGGTTCTTTGCCTGTTGGCTGGTAGGCCGCGGACCAGATAGCCCCCGTGTGCACATCGCGCAGATAGACGAACTGGCTTCCCGGATCGCGGGTACGGTCCTCCCGCCACCGCGTCACGGCACGGCCGCGGCAGAAGCTGGTCCCGCCGCCCCCGTTCGTGACGATCGCGACGTAGCTGCCGTTCGAGAGGATCTGCGCGCGTGGGTACGGCGTGTGCGGCGAGCGGAGGCGGCGCGGGGCGCGCGCGAACGATGGTGGTTCGGCTCGGGCCTCCTCGGCCGGGCGCGGCTCGATGACGGGCGCCTCGCGTGGGATGCGCTCCTGCAGGAGAAGCTCGGTCGCCTGAATTCTCCGGTCAGCATGGAACCGGTCGACCATCACGTCGTCGAGCAGGACGTTGGCGATGGCGACGAGCGTCATCCCCTGATGGTGTGCCATGTGGGTCTTCACGATGACGCCGGCGTCGGGGCGCGCGGCCGGAGAGTCGCCGGTCTCGTCCGGCTTCCGCGTCGTGTAGTCGACGGCGTCGTAGTATCCGAGCGCCCCCTCGGCTCCCGCGGCCGTGAGCCGTCGCAGGTTTTGTGCGGCCCTGGCCGGCTCGAGGAGAGCGGCCAGCGCGGTCGCGTAGGGAGCAACGACGAGCTCGTCGGCCAGCCCTCGCCTCAAACCGAGGCCCGGGACGCCGAACTCCTTGTACTGATAGTTGCCGAGCCGGTCGGTCAGATCGTAGGCGGACTCGGAAATTCCCCACGGAACGTGGCGCTCGCGACCGTACCGGATCTGCTTCCTGACGACCATGCGGCAGCTCAGGTCGAGGAGCGTCCCCGGATACGTTCTCATCAGGAGAAGCGGCATCAGGTACTCGAACATCGTCGCGCCCCAGGACACGAGGGTCGGGACGCCTTCCACGCTGACGACGAGCCGCCCCAGGTGGAACCAGTGGCTTTGCGGGACGTCGCCCTTGGCGATCGCGAAGAAGCTCGCCAGGCGCGACTCCCCGGCCAGGAGGTCGTAGTAGGAGTCGTCCGCTCTCCCCGGCCCGCCGGCGTCGGCCATGCGATAGCCGATCGAGAAGAGCTGACGCTGGCGGTCGTAGAGGAAGGAGAAGTTCATCCCGTCCGCCAGGGCCGTCGCGCGACGGGCAACGTCGGACAGGCGTGATGCCAGGTCTCCCCGCGAAGCGCCCAGGCGCCGGCACCCTTCCGCCACGGCGAGAAGCGCCCCGGCGAGGTTGCCGCTGTCCACGGTGGACACGTAGCGCGGGAGGAGCGGCGAGAGGTTCTGCGTGTCGTACCAGTTCAGGAGGTGCCCCTCGTGGCGCTCGAGACCTTCGACCGTGGTCAGCGTCCCGTCGATCCTCTCGACCATCGCATCCGCCGGAAGGAGGCCCAGATCGTGCGCCGCGAGCGTCGAGAGGAGGCCCATGCCGATGTTGGTCGGCGAGGTGCGGTGGGCGACCGTGGGCTCTCGGTCTTCCTGGAAGTTGTCGGGAGGGAGCCAATGATCCTCGGGGCCGGCCAGGGTTTCGAAATAGCTCCACGTCTTCCGCGCCACATCCTTGAGGAACTCACGGTCCTCCGGCGACAGCTCCCGCCGGCGGGGCACCGTGGGCCGGCTGAGCCAGTACGCGCAGGCGGGCGCCGCTGCCCACAGGACGAGGAACGGCAGTGCCAGACCAAGAGCGCCGGGACGAACGGCGCCGGTGAGGGCGAGAAGCCCCAGCGCCGCGATCGGGCTCGCGGCCATCTCGACGAAAAAGGAACGGATCCCTTCCCGCAACATGCCGGCGGCTCGCGCGGCCTGCGCCGCCGACGTCTCCCAGTCAAGGAGGCGGCGTTTCGTGATGACGAGCCGGACGAGCGTCACGGCGATCGCATGCGCCCTCTCCCAGGCGTGGAATGGGAGGAAGACCAGCGTCAGGAGAGCCTGAGAGAAGGCGGTGCTCAGATCTTCCGCGAGGCCTCGAAGGTGGACGCGGGCTGGTTCGTGCGCGGGGCGCGGCTCCAGGAGGTGGAAAAGGGAAGCGAGAAACGGGAAAGCGACGACCGCGAGGCCGCCCAAGGTCCAGGCGAGAGGGCTCCCCGGCAGGAGAGTCCACGCGGCTCCGAAGAAGGCGAGGAGAGCGGGCGCCACGAGGCTGCGTCGGAGGTTGTCGAGGATCTTCCATTGACTGATGAGCGGGAGGCGGTTCTTCACGAAACCCTGCGGCGTCGGGACCAGTGGGAAGAGCCAGGCGAGGATCTGCCAGTCGCCGCGCACCCAGCGGTTCTGCCGCCGCGCGTGCGCGAGGACGTTGGCGGGGTAGTCGTCCACCACCTCCACGTCGGAGACGAGCGCGGTGCGCGCGTGCAGCCCCTCAAAGAGATCGTGCGACAGCAGCGCGTTCTCGGGGACGCGCCAGCCGACGGTCGCCCGGAAGGCATCGACGTCGTATAGCCCCTTGCCGGTGAAGATTCCTTCGCCGAACAGGTCCTGGTAGGTGTCCGAGACAGCCGTCGTATAGGGATCGACGCCGGTGTGCCCGGCGTACAGCCGTGCGAAGAGCGACCCGGCGGCGCTCGCGAGGTTGACGCTCACGCGCGGCTGCAGAATGCCGTAGCCCCCCGTGACCCTGCCCAGGGCGGCGTCGACCACGGGCCTGTTGAGCGGGTGCGAGAGGATACCGATCAGTGTCCTTGCGGCGCCCCTCGGGAGCCGCGTGTCGGCGTCCAGGGTCAGGACGTAGCGCACCGAGGGGAGGATCGAAAGGTCCCCGATCTTGACGGAGAAACCGGTGTCGGCCGAGGAACGCAACAGGCGGTTGAGCTCCACGATCTTGCCACGCTTGCGCTCCCAGCCCATGAAGACGCCCTCTTTGGGGTTCCACTTCCGGTCACGGTGGAACAGGTAGAAACGGTCGTTCCCGTCGTGCACGTGCCGGCGGTTGAGCGCCTCGATGCCGGCCACCGCTGCGGCCAGGATCTCGTCGTCACCGGAAATCGAAGGTGTCCGCGCGTCCTTGAAGTCGGAGAGGACCGCGAAGTGGATCCGCGGGTCGAGGTTGCCGAGCGCCTGCACCTCGAGGTGCGCCAGGAGCGGCTCGACATCCGCCACGTTGCCGAGGAGCGTGGGCACGACCACCATCGTGCGGGCGCTCTCGGGGATCCCTTCGCTGAAATCGAAGCGGGCGAGTCGGCGCGGCGGCACGAGCGCGGCCACGATGCGCTGGATGATGAGCACGGCGAGCTCGCTCGCGGGGAGCAGCGCGAGCAGGGCCGCGGCCGTCGCCATCACGGCGGCGCCCGCGGCGTCCGCGTATTCGTATGCGCTGAAGACGCCGAAGCCGGTCAGGAGGCCGATGCCGCCGAGGTAGGCCGCAGTGGCATGGGCGAAGGCCCAACGGCGGAGTCGCTGAGCGAGGCGCGGGCGGTACGCCACGTCGATCTCGAGGCCGCGCCGGCCCGGGCCGATCAGGTGATAGCCGACGTGCGCCGCCCTGTCGTCGACCCCCTTCCGATCTGCGCCCTGGCGGGCGCTCTCGACGGTGCGCAGCGCGATGCGCACCTGCGCCTCGCCGGTCGGCTCGGCGAGATCCTCGACGGCGTGCCGGTAGCGGTCACGGCTTGCGAAGTCCATGCGTGGGTAAACCCCGGCCGGGTCCCGCCGCAGGATCTCCTCCACCGGGCTGACCAGCTCAACAAAGCGGCTCCAGTCGAGCGTCGCACAGAACCTAAGGCTCGTCACCGTATTGCCGGTGGAGACCTGATCGGTGGCCTGGCGCTGGTTCTCGGAGCGGACTGCATCCTCGGGCGTCGTGCCTCGCGCGGCAAGTGCCTGCTCGACCGCTGCGGCGAGGGGCGACACACGCGGATCGTACTCGCGCATCCGCTGCCGGAGCTGCGCCACGAAGGCGCTCGGGAGGGGGTCGGGCAGAGAGCCGGCAGTAGCACCGCTTTCCAGCCGCGCGAGAACACCGTCCGCCTCCAGGCGCGCCGCCCGCCCTGCGAGGATTCCGTCTGTCAGGAGCCTCAGGTTCTCGAGGAGCGCGAGCTTGAGCATGCTGGGCCACGCCCAGAGCTCGCCTATCGTCAATGGCGCCACGGTCTGGAATGCGAGGACGAACCGCGTGAGCCGCTCCGCGTCGAGCCGTCCGTCGCCGTGCCGGATAAGCTCAATCGCCATCGCATGGATGCGGGCCCTGCCCGAGAACTCGCGTGCCGCGAGTTTCGGCAGCTTGCGGTAGTAGCGGACCGGGAGGTCGTGCCGCACGGCCCGCGCCTCCGACTCGACGAGATGGAAGTTGTCGAGGAGCCACTCGGCGGCCGGAGGAACGGCAACGCCGCGGCGGGCGTCGTCAGCGAGGTAGCGGTACCCCGCGCCCAGGGCGCGGATGTTTCCTTCCAGCCGTGGCAACACATCGTGCCCGCCCGCATGCGAGGCAGGTTTCAGAGTGAAGATGGCGGCGAGCGTCTTTGCTCGCTCCTCGAGGCCTTCGGGGCTCAAGATCTCGCCCCTGAGAGGCATAGCCGTTTCGGGCCGGCGCCGTCCGAACAGTGGTCACCTCCTATGGAGTCGTCAGCGCTTCGCCGGCGCCGCTTCCTGTCGCTTGCCCGACCCCAACTCCGCCACCTGGAGCATCGCCGCGTTGCCCGCGGGCACGATCCCTATGGCTGCAGGGACCGGGACGGACGCTTGCTTCGATCCCACCTCGGCCCGGGCCGCCGCCAGTTCGTTCCCGACCGCTTCCAACCGTGCACCCTGCTCGGAAAGCCAGGCAAGAATGGTATCGCTCCCTGCGTCTCTCGCCGGCGGGCGGGGGCGGCGACCTTCCCAGGCATGGCCCGGAACGCCGGCCGATCGGGCCGTCCCGCGTCCCCGCTCGATTTCCTCGGACAACCGCACGGCCAGGTCGAATGCCTGCTCGCGCAAGGTTTCCTGCTGCACCATCAGGGCCGTGTTCTGGCGCCTTGCCGAGTCGATTGCGGAGCGGGCCAGAAGCCCCTCGAAACCGGCCAGCAAACCGCCGGCGAGGACGACCCAAACGACGATGCCGAGAGCGAAGATCAGGCGCCGGACGCCGCGCGAGGTGATCCTCAGGCGACGGATCCTGGCGCCGTTGGCGGGGTGCCATTGCACTTCCCAGCGGATGCGATCGTTCACGTCCACCGCGGCACCTCGCCCGGTTCCCAACGCGATCCGCGGTCGGGGCGTGGCCCGACACCGACCGGGAAATCTCCAGCTGCGACGACTGCACGTGTCAAGGGGAACCGCCCTTTCCGGACCGCGTCTCAAACGTAGCCTTCCGGCCCGCCGCCGTGAAGCGCACTTTCTACCCGGGAGCAAAGCCGCAGACTAGGTAGGAACTACCCGGCCGATGTTCTTCCCATGTCCGCCCGGTGCGGCAGCGACACCGAAGAGTCGCTCGATATCGAGGCCCCTCGAGCGCAGCCTGCGCGGTTTGCGAATCAGGTAGTGGTAGCGCACACCGAAGGAAAGCAGCGCCCGTTCGAGAAGACGGCGTCCGCGATAGAGGCGCGACATGACGGTCCCGACCGGAATTGAGAGGATCGTGGCGATCTCTCTGTAGGCGTGGCCCTCGATGTCGGCGAGGAGGACCACGACTCTGAAGGCGGGGGGGAGTCCCGCCAACGCCCGCTGCACCTCGCAATCGAGCGAGGCTTCGACGACCTCGTCCTCGGGAGTGCGGGTCACCGATCCATGGCATGGCGCAAGCGCCGACTCCAGAGTCTCCTCGATGTCCTCGAAGGCCACCAGGGCCGGCGCCTTCTGGCGCCGCCGATACTCGTTGATGAACGTGTTTTTGAGAATCCGAAACAGCCACGCCCTGAGGTTGGTGCCGGGGCGAAAGGTCCCATAGTGGCTGAAGGCTCTGAGGTAGGTGTCCTGAAGCAGATCCTCTGCGCCATCCGCGCTGCGGGCAAGGCGGAGTGCCGTCTTCTGCAGCTGCGCTTGGTAGGGTAGTTCTCCGAGATCGAAGTTCCAGACACCTTGCTCGCTCACGTCAGCCTCCAGACTGTCAAGCTAACGCACCGTAGTTCGCTCAAACTGCATCGACAAGCGCACTTACTACCCGGGCCAGAACCGGTCCCCTGAGTGAAAAATACGCACTCGACCTGACGTCACTCGGCAGACACGGCGGCGACCTGCGTCATGGAAACCGGTGAGATGTTCGTCTCAGAGTATCCGCCGCCGACCTCCGCGGCGGCCCATGCTCTGCGACCAGTTTCATCCTACGGGGTCGGAGAAACCGGTACGCACTGAGGCAACGGCTTTGACGGCACTTCGGGCGCCTTCGCCGCCCAGGCGACCTTGCCCGCGATGGCGAGCCAGTCAGCACCACTGCCGACCGACTCGATCGTGAATGGAAGGTCCTCGGGCATCTGGAACAACGTCACGTCCGTGTAGGTCTTCGTCAGAAGCGGCCCGATGAAGTTCACGACCCAACCGACGATGCCCCGGCATCGCGGTTCGATCCTCACGTTGCGGAGGAGGAACCTGCGGCTCGCCGCATCGACAACGAGGTCCGCTTTCCCTTGCGTGTCGCAGATCTGACGGAAGAGACGACCTTTGCCCTCCTTCTTCTCCACCGTCACGTCAAGACTGACCAGGAAGCAGTTTCCGCCGCACGGACCGAAGCGCCGCGGCTCGATGACGACGCCCACCTTACGGATGACGGGCGGGATGTCCTGACTCCACTTGGCGCGCAGGACCTCGAAGGCTGCCTGCTCGACGGGGGGCCACGGCACCGTGAACCGGTACTCTCCCGTGGCGGTGCCTTCCTCGCCGCTGCCAGCGTCCTGGAGGTGAAGCTTGGTCGCGAAAGACCCCTGAAAGAGGAGCTGGACACACCGTTCGCCGACTTGCGAGACGGGATAGCGCACCACGAGCGGGTAGGCCATGCGGTACTCGGATTCCAGCTCCACATCGCCCGTCGCCCGCCCGTCGACAACCGTTGTCCCGCTCGTTCGTAACTTCACGGTGCTCAACGAGACGACGACCCCGCCCCGTTCGATCCCGCCCGCTTTGCCGAACAGCTCTGCGTCGACGATCCCGGAGTACTGCCCCTCCGGCTGCAGCCGCAAATTCCGGACGAGGAAATGCGAGGGCGCCTCGACGTTGACTCTCGGGCCGCCCGGTAGGCGGAGCTCGCCTGCCGTCAGATCGACGGCGAGGGCGGCGGCAGAGATCGTCACATCGAGGGTGCCGTGGGTGCGTGATGCGACCCGGAACGCGCCTTCCGTCATCTCGCCGTGCGAAAAAGCGCAACGGCTCCCGACGAAGGCAATGGCGCCATTCTCGATCTCTCCATCGACCCGGCCCGCAACCTCGAACTGCTCCAGGCGGCCTTCCCAAGCCGGCCGCAAGAGGCCCGCAGCGATCGCGACGCGCACAGGCGTGCCTTCCCTCGGCTGCGATGCGGTGTGGAGCTCGAGCATCTTGCCAAGGTTCAAGGGGCGGCCGCCATAGGCCACGAACTCCGAGTCGTGGATACGCACCTCTCTGACAAGGTCGATGAAGGCGGGGCCGGAAGGCGGCGAAGGAGCCGGAGAAGTCAGAGGAGGTGGGGCCTTGTCGGTCGCCGCGGGCGCCGCAGCTCCCTTGGCGTCCAGGACCTCGCCGTGCAAGACTGACAAGATGTCGGTTCGGAACTCGAGCTTGCGCAAGGCTGATCGGGCCAGACCCCGAAACAGCCAAACGATGGGTCTCCAGATGCCGCGGCCCCGGTAACTGGCCTTGGTGATTCCCTTTCCCTCCTCGAAGCGAAGGCTCTTGATGAGAACCTGAGGCCGCAGGTGATCCCCCTCGAGGAGTAGCGCGCCACCGTTGACCGCAAGGTCGAGGCGGCTGACGTGCCCTCCGACTGCCGTGGCAACGAGGGCTGCCGTCGGTGTTCCGACGACATTCAACTTCCACCCATCAGCTACCTGCACGCGCCCGGTTCGCAGCTCGATCTCGAGATTGAACGAGCCGCTGTCGACGCACGCGGCGATCTGGTCGAGCACCGGCTGTGAGCCCGATTCCAGGGGCGGCTCCGAGGGTGAGACTGTCACCACCGCAGGCGGAGCGGCCGGCAACGCCGGGGCCTGTGCGAGCGCGGGTGTCATGGCAAGAGTCGGAAGGAGTGCGGTGGCCCAAGCGGTGCAGCCTCTGCGCGTGGCCGTTCGGCCCAGCGTTCTTGACGACGACACGCTTCGCGATGGCTGAGATTTCATTGCGGTGCCGATGTGATCGTCTGGTCCGGGCAAGGCGCAATGTACGCTCTCCGCACAAACGGGCGTTCGGCCATGACGTAGAACGCGTAGATGAGCAGGTGGCCCGCACCAGCGGCGACGAAACCGGGGAGAGAGCCGTAGAGGAGCGCATAACCGTATCCCTGGAGCTGCCCCACCGAATACATGGGGTTGCGCAGGAAGCGATAGGGTCCGCCGTCACAGATGGGGGCCACCGGGCGCCCGAGGAACATGTCGCGGAAGTAGTACACGTCCACGCCCACAGTGAGCGTGGCCCACAGCTTGACAACCAGGCCCACCACGAACAGCGCCACACCTGCGGCGAGAACGAGAGGCGCGGGCACCGCCTGCTCCAACCTCGGAGCGTGCAGCGCCGCCATGCAGCCGACCCCCAGTCCCTGGTTGAGGAACATGAGTCCGGCCAGGGTTTCGTACGCCCGGAAAGCGCGCTCCTCGCCGAGGCGAGCGATGGCGCGGGCGGGAAGGTCTGATCTGAGAATCGCCGCGTTTCCACCGTAGTAGAAGACGAGCGTGAAGAGGAAGTAGGGCAGAGTAAGTCGCCAGTCGGCGCGGTTGATGAGAACGTGGGCGAGGAAGACGGAGGCGACGCTCCCGGTCACCCACACCGCGTTGAGGTGCTCGAGTCGCCACCCAGCCATCGCGATTATCGTTGACGCCAGGCGCATCACCCGCCGGAGAACTCCGCACCCATGTGATGCTGGTCGTCCCCGGCGCACAGCACCCGCAGGCATGTCCTGATGGTTGTGTTCCTCAACTCGCACGCGCAAGTCAGTCATGCCTCACCTTCGCGGCTGTCGCAGCTTGTCCGGGACACCGAGCAGAGTACCACCCTGAACGAGGGCGACGCGTTTCATGGAATGCCTTCCTTTCCCGAGCACATCTCGAATCTACTGTTCTGGCCCTCTATCGGGATGCGTACTTTCTACCCGGGAGTCAAGCCGAGAGTTAGGTAGGAACTACCCGGTCGGTTTGTCGGCGCCCTTGCCGGTGCCTGCACGAGCGTTGGCCTGTCGGCGCGTGGCAGGCGAGCGTAGGGCTTTCTCGCAACGGGGCGTGCTATAAACAGAGTTAATATGGCCTGGGTCAGGGCAAAGGCGGTAGCAGCGGAGCTTGCGCTGGCGGACAGTGGCGCCACCGAGATGGCCTTCTACCTGGCGCTGTCGCTGGTGCCCTTGGTCGGCGTCACGATCGCGCTGGTCAGCCGCTGGCTTCCCCTCGACTTGAGCGCGTCCATCGAGGAGGTACTGCGCGGCGTGCTGCCCGCCGCTTCTCATGTCGCCCCCGGTGAGGTGCTGGGCTGGGCGCGCTCCTCGGCCAGCCAGGGGTGGCTGACGGTCGGCTTCGTCGTGGCGCTTTGGACCTCGTTTCGCTTTATGTCGGTGTGCATGCGCTCGCTCGGCACGATGGTCTCCACCGAGGTCCGCCGGCCGGTGAAGGCCTGGCGCTCGGCCGCCAGGTCGCTACTGCTGCTCGTGGTCTGGATCGTGGCGCTGGTGGCGACGGCGCTATTCCTCCTCGTAGCGCCTGCCATCGAGCGCGGCTTGCTTCGTCTTCCTAAGCTGTCGGAGCTCTCGCTGTCGGCCTTCGCGGCGCTGAGGGCGCTCCTCATCGTGGCCGTTCTGTTCGGCGCGATTTACCTGACCTACCGCGTGGTCATCGGCACGCGGGCGAGCCGGCTGCGCGTGGCACTGGCCGCGCTGCTGGCCTCCCTTGGCTGGATCGGCGCCAGCCGGGGGTTCTCCCTCGCCGTCCCAGTGCTTTGGAAGGCAGCGCAGCTCTACGGCACGCTCGGCAGTGTGGTGCTGTTCCTGATCTGGGCCTACGTGATGGCCTGGGTCCTCCTCCTCGGCGGGTTCTTGCTCGTGAGGCCCGACCGGCCGCGAGCGGCCGGCCAGGAGCGTTTCCCCGACAGGCTCCTAGCGCGGTGAGGGGTGCCGGCACACCGTGTGCGTAGTTTCTACCTGCATTCTAGCGTTGCCACCAGGTAGAGACTACGATTGACTCGAATTTCGGGCCAGGGCAGCATGTTAAAATTAACCAATATTCGCGTGGGAACGGCCCCGAAACGGTTAGGTGTGGACTCGGGGGTTTCGCCCGATCGATAACAGGGAAGGGGGAGAGCCAACATGAACCTCAAGCATATGAAGCTCTTGGCAACCGTGGCATTCGCAGTGTTTCTTTGCGGCGCTCGGCCGGTGTTGGCCGCCACCGCACCACCGCTCGGTACGACGCAGACCTTTGCGGTCCTGGGTGGCTCGACGGTGACGAATACCGGTTCGAGCGTCCTCACCGGAGATCTGGGAGTCTGGCCGGGTCTCGCGATCACCGGTTTTCCTCCCGGGACTGTGAACGGAACGACGCACAAAGGTGACGCCGTCGCGCTACAGGCTCAGAGCGATCTCGTCGTTGCGTACAACGTCCTCGCGGGCCAGGCGTGCGATACCAATTTGACAGGCCAGGATCTCGGTGGAATGACGCTCACGCCAGGCTCCTATTGCTTCTCGACGTCGGCTCAACTGACGGGGACGCTCACTCTCGATGCCCAGGGCAGCGCGAGTCCGGTCTTCGTTTTCCAGATCGGGAGCACGCTCACGACCGCGAGCGACTCGCTTGTTCGCTTCATCAACAATGGAGGTTCGAACTGCAGCGGGAAAAATGTGTTCTGGCAGGTAGGCAGCTCAGCGACTCTCGGTACGGGCACGACGTTCGCAGGGAGCATTCTCGCGCTCACGAGCATCACCCTCAATACGAGCGCCGGCGTTTCCGGGAGAGTTCTGGCGCGGAATGGCGCCGTGACGCTGGACACCAACACCGTCAGCGTCTGCGCCACGATCTGCCCGACAATCACGGTGAACCCGGCCACCCTGCCCACCGGGAAAATAGGTGTGCTCTACAGCCAGACGATCACCGCAACGGGGGGCACCGGGGCGTACACGTTTGCGGTGCCGCCCAACTCGCTTCCTCCCGGCCTCACGCTCACCCCCGGCGGTGTCCTTTCCGGGACGCCGACCACGTCCGGCACGTGGATTTTCACGATCACCGCCACCGACGCCAACGCCTGCACGGGATTCAGGGTCTACACCATCACGGTCAACGCGGTGAATTGTCCGACTCTGACGATCCTTCCCGCCACGCTCCCCAACCCAGTGGTGGGCACTCTCTATAGCCAGCCGATCACCGCGAGCGGCAGTAGCCCCGACTCGTACCTCTACACCGTGACGGGCTCGCTGCCTCCCGGCCTCGGGCTCAATCCGGCAACCCCCCCGGCTATCAAGACGGTCAACCTGTCGGGAACTCCCACCACCGCCGGCATCTACAGCTTCACGATCACGGCCAAGGACGCCAACGGCTGCCAGGTGAGCCAGGACTACACGGTAGTGACCGCTCCCCCCCTGTCCGGGGGCATCCCCACGCTCTCCGGGTGGGCAATGATCATGTTTGGGGCTCTCCTGGCCCTGTTGGCCCTCGCGGCGATCCGAAGGCTTGCGACGTAGCCATCAACCGCTCCTCCGACCTTGAAGCGACCACGGGGCGCGCCGGCGCCCCCTTTGTTTGCTCTCGCGTGGTGGCGACATGGGAGAGTATCTTCCCGGTCAAGGAAGGCTAGGAGCCTGTCCGCGTTGATGGGCATCGTCGTCCGCACCGCGGTCATATCATTAGATGGAGCTTCACGGTGCGGCCAAAGATCGAGCCTCGGAGGCGAAATGCTGGGAACGGACCGGAGCGCAGACAGCCGGGTCGTGCAGCGAGCCAGAATTCAAGAGAGAATGGACGAAACGAAGTAAGGAGGTTTGAGATGGAGGAGGTCGACCACACCCGGATCTACGCCGTCATTTTCTTCCTGCTCGCGGTGCTGGGCATCGGTTTCGTCTGTTACCGCGTGCTTTCGCCCTTCCTCGCCGCCGTCGCCTGGGCGATCGTGCTCGCCGTCGCGTTCCAGAAGCCATGGTCGTTCCTCGAGCGCCGCATGCCCAAACATCGCAACCTCGCCGCTGCGCTGTTGACCCTCGCCATCGCGGTCGGGGTGCTCGTCCCGGTGGGTCTGTTGGTGGGGATGATGGGCAGCCAGATCATCGCCGTGACCACGAAGATCACGACCAACTTGAGCGCCAAGGACGTCAGGTCGTTCTCGGACTTTGTGGCGCTCCCTAAGGTCGCGCGCTTCCTCGACGATGGGAGAATCTGGGCGGGCATCTCCCCCGAGGACTTCCAGAAGCTGGCCGCCGTGGTTGTGACGCGGGCGTCGGCAATCGCGGGTGCGCTGAGCACCAAGCTGGTGCTGGGAGCGTTCGACGCGATGCTCACGGTCATGCTGGTGATCTTCCTGCTCTTCTTCCTGCTCCGAGATGGCCAGAGGATGGCCGCAGCGACCGTCGACCTCCTGCCCACCGACGCAGACGGCCGCAGCCGCATGAGCCGGTCGCTGCAGTCGATGCTGACCGCCATCTTCCGAGGCTCGCTGCTGTGCGCCGTGGCGCAGGGCCTGCTGGGCGCCATCGGCTGGTGGATCGCGGGCCTTCCCTCTCCGTTCCTCGCGGGGTTGGTGATGGCGATTGTGTCCGTTCTGCCGGTGGGGGGAACGGCGCTGGTGTGGCTGCCAGGCGCCGTCTGGGCCTGGTCGACGGACCACCACACTTCGGCGATCTTCCTTTTCCTGTGGGGGCTCGTCGTCACGTCGCTGTTGGTCGACACCGTCCTGCGCCCGATGCTGGTCCGGGGCACCGATGAGCTCACCACCCTGATCGTGTTCCTCGGGGTGTTCGGCGGCCTCGCGGCGTTCGGGTTGCTCGGCATCTTCATCGGTCCGGTGGCGCTGGCGATCGCCGTCGCCCTCCTGGAGGTGATGCGCGGCCATGCCGGCAGTCCCCGTATCGACGTTGCCGGCTGATACTGCCACTAGATCGAACATTGAGTAGTGGAACGACGGACGTGGAGGGTATCAGTCATGCGCCCACCCTCGAAACTGGACCCGAGGTCTACGGTAGATCAGCCGATAGCGCGGGGTAAGGAAGCGCCGGACAAGGTGGCCTACCAGCGACGACTGGTAATTTGGCTCACGCACCTCGGCCACACCCTGCAGGGCGCTGGCTCCTTTCGCCCGTACCCGTCCCCAAGCTGACCAGGCGTCCGCCCACAGGATGACCAGGGTCGGAACTACGCGGTGCTCCCGCTTTCTCGGCTATACTGCGACCAGTTTCACGGATTCTCGGGGGGAGATTGAAAATGACACCTGCAGGTCGAACAGTGCTCATTCTCGTCATTGCCGCGCTTGCGCCGTGCCCGCTGCTCGCCCTCCAGGCGGGACAGGCGGCCGGCACCGCGTCGGTCGACGGGACCACCGCCACGCTGGCGTTCGCCGTCAGCACCACGAAGGAAAACCTCTTCGACGATTCCAAGAGGGACACCGTCGTCGTGGTCACCGACCGCGCCCTGGGCGACACGGCGGCCGACGACGAGGTCGGACTCTCGATGCGGGCCAGGCGCGGCGAACTGCTCGTGCTCGCGCTCCGTCTCGACGGAACGAGGCTCGTGAACGTCAGCGTCAGCCACGAAGGGCTGACCGGCATCGTGAAGCTGCCCGGTGCGTGGTTCGAGTACAAGCCCGGCAAGGCGGGCGATGGGACCGTCACCGGCTCGCTCAAGCTCGCGAAACGCGAGTCCGACGGCCACTCCTACGCGTGCTCGGTCGAGTTCGTTGCCTTTCCCGCGGCGGCCCCGGTCCGCGCTTCGGCAGCCGAGGCTCCAGCCGCTGTCCAGCCGACGCCCACGCTGCCGCCTGCGACGACCAGCACCCTCGACCCCAAGTCGCTCACGCCGCTGCTGGTCCAGGCGATGATGCAGAAGGACGAGGATCAGGCGCTCAAGCTCATCAAGCTCGGGTCCGATCCCAACGGCCGCGACCAGTACGGCACTCCGGTGCTCAACTGGGCCGTGATGATGTGCCAACCGCGCGTACTGAACGCCCTGGTGGACGCGAAGGCGAGCCTGACGTACCAGCGGGCGCCAGGGATGACGATCCTCCAGGAGGCGGGGGTGTGCCCGGAGGCCGCCAAGATCCTCCGCGCCGCCGGCGCACACTGACCCTCCAGTCACGGCCCCTTTCCGGATCCGCTCCCCTCAGTTGCGGCTGGCGAGGAGCTGGCGTATCTACGCGTCGATGCCCGATGGGTCGGGCAGCAGGCCGCGCCGTTCGGTCCCGCTGCTCGCCGTGCGCCAGGTGGTTCGCATCGCATTGCCGATCGGATTGGCCATGAAGATCGCTCGCTGGCGTCCGAGGGCACGGGTGAAGTCGCCGGCGAAGGTGGTAGCCGAGACCGAGCGGAACCGCACGCCCCGCGTCCGCAACCACTTCACGGCGTCGCACTTCGCAACGAAGAGCTGCTCAGGCGTCGCGCCGAGGATGCACTGGCGGGCGGACCAGTCGTCGACCAACCACCGCATGATGGTCGTATCGCTCGGACACGGACGCAAAGGCGACTCCATCGTGTCCCACTGGAGCGCCCGGCCTTCCCAATGGTCGGCCGGTTCGTCCGCTCGCACGTTCTATCATCTCCCGGGTCGGGGGAACCCAATTCTCGAGCCCGGACCGTCTCATCCGACGTCACACGATTTCAAACGACCCGTTGCGGTTCGCCGTCCTCAGCTCCGCTTACCGCGGCCAACACCGAGCTTGCCGAGAAAGACGAGGGAAGCCTCGAACCGCGTATTCTCACGGACCTCGCCCCGCTCTCGCAGGGAATCCTGGAGTGTGCTGCCGGGCGAGTTGGCAGAAACGACATCCCCCCTCACCACGATCGGAAGAAAGGTCGTCTGCGGCGCGAATGCTGTCAGGTAGAAGGAGACGGCTCGGAAGCCCTCAATCGCACCGCAGAAATCGAAGGGGTGCCCTTCGGACCGGATCGGTGGCTGGTTGAGCTGGAGGAAGGCGAAAGCGTGTTTTCTGGCCCCTGAACTATGCCGGGGTCGCCGTGGTGGCGCAGTCTCGCAGGAGGTAGTCGAGGACATCCTTGGCGGAGTAGCTACCGCCTTCCCCGACCACGAACGCCTTGAGCTGCCTGAAACAGTCGCCGACGGTCAGCAGCGGCTGCTCGAGGTACCCTCCGCGCCGTTCTCGCGCGAGACCCAGATTCGCCAAGAGCCCGTTGCAGAGGCACTTGCGCCCCTCGAGCTCCTCCGGGGCGCCGCCCTTGGCCAGCCAGCTCGAGGCCGGCTCCGCCGGGCAGCGATAGCCGACTTCGCCGTCCTCCCGCTTGTAGATGCGGCGCAGGAACCCGAGGTTGCAACCGCGCGGGCGCCTGAGGTATTCCGCCACCTCCGAGAGGGTACCCTCGAGGCTGAGGACCTTGAACGGGAATCCGGTCGGCGACGCGAAGGCGTCCGTGATCACTTTCCCGATTCCCTGCGATGCCACGCTGAGCGCCTTCTCCTTGATCGAGTGCAGAAGGCCGGACTCCCGGCAGAACGCGAACAGCGTCCCCACCTGCACCCCCGCCGCGCCGAGGGCGAGAGCCTCCCTGACCTTCCCCGACTCGCCGTACCCGCCCGCGAGGTAAAAGGGCACTCCGAGCTCGCGGATCTTCGCCACGTCCACGGCGTCCTTCGGCCCGTAGACAGGCTGGCGGTCGGCATCGAGGCTCGAACCGCCGCGGGGCGGCGCGTTGTGTCCGCCCGCCGTCGGCCCCTCGATGACGAAGCCATCGACCCGGCCCGAGGCCTTCCTGGCCATGGTCAGGGCGAGCACGTTGGAGGAGACGATCGGATAGAAGGCCGGTCGCCGCAACTCTAGCGGCGCGCCGCACAGCACGCTGCGCGGCGACAGGTGAGTGCGAAAGTTGTCCTCGGCCGTCGCACCCTCGACCTGCAGCGCCATCGAGACCTCGTCGTGGCCTGCCAGCCGGTCGAGAATGGCCGGGACCTCGCGAGGTATCCCGGCGCCCATGATGATGACGTCGACACCGGCCAGCATCGCGCCGTAGAGACTGGCCAGAACCGGAAGCTGGATCTTGGTCAGGAGGTTGAATCCAACGGGGTTGTCGTGTCCCTCCTTCGCGAGGAACACTTCGACGAAGTTGGCGGCAACGGTGTCCTGGATGAGCTCCTCGGGATCGCGCAGCACGTGCTGCCTCGGCATCCTGGCGGAGCGTCGGTCGGCGGGGTTCTCGACGAAGTAGGCCGCCACGATCCGCGCCGCGACGTCCTGGTCGGGGAATGCGGCGAGCGCGCGCCGCGCGTGCCCGCAGTCGTCGCCGGAGCGCAGGCGACCCGCCATGATCGCTTCCGCACCCGTGCCGGACACGACGCCGAGCTGGCCCTCCAGCGAGACAGCCCGTGCCAACACCCAGTTGGACACGCCGGCGCCCATACCACCCTGGATGATCAGCGGCAGAGCGACAGCACACCTCCCGCCGGAACCGCGGGACCAGGCCTCCCCGTCTGAGCGTTCCAGCCGGCTACTCGGCGTCTCCGCCCGGAAGCGAGCTGCCGCATGGATGATTGCCTGGAGGTGATTTCCCACACGTACATCTCGCTCGTCGACGAGTCCCCCAACGGGTTTCAGTGTACTCCTTCCCTGGCCAGCATGCTCTCCACGGCGGATGCTGCTCGTCCCGGGGATTTGCGCGCCTTCGAGAGAGGCGCTACTTCTCGACAGGTTGGCGCAGAATCGTACGCAGCTTCTCTGGTTTGGCCCTTCGCGGGTCTCCCAGGTAGATCTCGTGGTGCTTGCCACGGTAGCGAAAGCAGTTCTCCGACGCAAACGTCTTCATGCGCGCCATGGTTCGCGGTTCCTCATGGTACGGGCCGACGTGCATCGTCTGGATCGAGAGCCCCTCGGTGAAAGGCCCGAAGCGCAGTCGAGTCGCACCCGGGATGCCAGCCCTTTCCCTGGCGTCCAGGAGGGCTCGGGCGAACATCGTTTCAGTGATGTGCTTCGGCTGCATGACCATGAGCGTCCAGCGCCAGCGGGCGCTGGCCTGGAAGTCGAAGTTGCCCGAGTCAACCCACCACAACGCCTCGAGCGCCATCACGGCGTAGTCAACGGGGTTGCGCGCTCTCTGTTTCGAAATGGACTTGAGCGAGAAGGACACGCCGGAGAGCGCCGCAATTGCGTTCTGGAAAGCGACCGACGTTGCCGGCCGCTCACTCGGTTCCATGTAGCCGTCGATCATCGCGAAGTTGAACTCCGGCACATTGACCACCGCGATTGCGGCCGCGGACGGCGCGTAGAACCGCTTCAGCTCTTTCTTGAGATCGATCTTCGTGACCACAGCGTCCCCCTTCTCTTCGGGGCTGCCTCCCCCTGAGGGGCAACAGTTTGTGTGGGCGGTCCCATACCATGGTACAGCGATTGTGCCGTGCCGCGGGGCCGTAAGGATTGTGGTCCGCTCGAGAACCTCGACCTCGCTTTGGACCTAACTCACGCGTACGCTACGTTCTCGGGAGAGACAGGGAACGTCCAATCAACGAAAAACTCGATGAGGGCCTCGTTCCTGGTCCTCAGCAGCGGACCCTACCTGAGCGCCGGGACGCGGACCCAGACCGCGATGGCAACTGCCTCCGGTACGCCTGCATTATGCCCCGCCACGAAGTCCCCCGGCCGTCATTGAAATTGTACTGGCCGGGTTGTTGACCATGGTGAGGAGGCCAGCCAGCACGTGGCCGCGCCGGCACAGCAATGGTTATCCGAGGCAGATGAAAAGATCGAGGGCGACGCCGAGGACCCAGTGGATCAGGATCACGTAGAGCAGTGAACGGGAGCGGAGGGCGACGAAACCAAACACCACACCGCCGAGGATGGCGCCGTAGATCTCGTCCGCCGGTTTGCCTATGTGCATGAGGGTCGATAGCCCGGTCTGAACAAGGATCGCCGTCCAATCGCCCAGGCTGTCACGCAGCCCGTTCTGAACGAGGCCCCGGAAGAAGATCTCGAAGCCGGCGTAGTAGAGGAGGTAGGCGGCCGCGTGCCCGAGGAAGGCAGCGGCGGACCTGCAGGCCCCAGGGTTCAACGGGTACTCGGCCAGGAACCGGATTTGCCTCGCAGAGGGGTACGCGAGCAGCACCATGACCGGGGTGAGGAGCAGGAGAGCCTTGATGCCGAATCGCCAGTCGCCCAGGGCGAGACCGTACTCGACCACCGATTCCCCGAGCACCGTCTTGATGATAAAGAGCGAAAGAAGGCCTAACAGCACGAACGAAGAGCCGAAGGTGTACAGCTCCGCCGTCAGCGCAGGATCGGAGCGGAAGACGAACCCGGTGGAGAGATCGTTCAGGTAGAACGCCTTGGTCCCGTAGTACCTAAAGGTCGTCAGTACGAACGGTGCCCAGAGCAGGATCAGCGTGGGCTTGAGGCGCACGCCCTCGAGAAGCCCACGCAGCGACGCCGGCCCACCTTGGCGGCTCACGGCCCGCTCCGTCCGATCTTCCGCAACCGTACGAGCCACTCGCAGGTGAGGCGGACGCCCTCGCGCAGCGGCGTGCACGTGTAACCCAGCTCACGCTCCGCCTTGGCGCAGGAGTAGGCCCAGTCCTGCAGGAACGTCGCCACCCAACCTGGAGTGATTCGCGGGTGCGAGCCGAACCACTGCGCCCTTCTCTGCTCGAGGTGGGCGTAGGCCAGCGCGAGGGGGCGCGGAAGAGGGACCTGGCGATGTCTCCTCCCGCACACGTCATCCACCACCTCGAAGAACCTCCTGAGCGAAGCGTTCTCGCCGCCAAGAATGTACCGCTCGCCGACCCTCCCTTTCTCCATCGCGAGGATGTGGCCGCGCACGACGTCATCCACCAGTGCGTAGTTGCCGACGCTGCTGCCGCCGTCGAGGAGCACGGGCAGCTTGCCGCGGTCGTAGAGGTCGATCATGAGGCTCACCGAGTTCCCCTCGGTGAGCTTGCCGGGGCCGTAGACCCGAGTCGGGTTGACGATGACGACCGGGAGGCCCTCGGCTGCGAATCGGAGCGCCTCGCGCTCGGCGACCGTCTTGCTCTCCTCGTACTCCGTGAAGAAGCCTGTTGTGCTGCGTGGCGTGGTCTCGTCGCCGACGACGCCCGGCAGGGTGGGACCGAAAGTCACAACTGTCGAGGTGACCACGACCCTCTCAGTGCCGGCGGCGCGGGCCGCGGTGAGCACGTTCCGCGTGCCTTCGACGTTGTGCGCGAAGAACGACCTCGCATCTCGGGCCCAGTTGCGCGCGTATCCCGCCAGGTGGATGACCCGGGAGCACCCTGCCATGCCGCGCTCGAGCGAGGTCCGGTCGAGGATGTCGCCCTTGACGAGCGAGATGTGCTCGAGGGCGAGGCCCTCGCGGTTACTCGCCGCACGCGTCAGCGCTCGCACCCGATTCCCGCAGCGGACCAACTCGGCGACCAGCGCGGTGCCGATGAACCCGGTAGCACCGGTCACGAAGACGGTCTGGGGGCTCCCCACCGCTGTCACTCCGTCGGCGCCGACGGCCGCACTGACCCCCTTCGGGGCCACCCGGTCGGCGGCACAGCAACGGGGCGGAGGATCCTGGACTTTCCCGGGGGAACTTGGACCTGTGCTCCCATCGCGGGCAAGGTTAACACCGCCCAAGGTGCCGCGAAAAGGCGTCGGGCGGGGCGGCGCTTTCGTCTCAGCGCGGACTCGCCGCCCGCTCCCAGGCGCGCAGCAGCCCCGGCGCGACCGCCACCACCGCCAGGGCGAGAGCGATCCCGGTCACCGCGTCGCTCGCGTAGTGGTAGCGGCCATAGACGGTGGAGACGTATAGCGTGAGGACGATCGGCGCGAGCAGCCAGAAGAGCCATCGACAGTGGCGCCACGCCATGCCCCACAGTACCGTGGCTGCCGCGCAGTGCGGGCTCGGCAGCGAGCCGCCGACGAAATGGAGCTTGGCGCGGACCAACTCGCCGAGCGAGGTGAACACCCAGCCTTCGAGCGGAACAGTGAACCGCGCGCCAATGAATGCCAGCGGCCCTGCCACGGGGAACAGGATGAACCCGACGTCGCACAGCACGTTGACGAGACCGAGGCTGAAGAAGACCTCTTCCACCGCACGCCCCCCCCGGCGAGCGTAGATCGCCGCACAGACCAGCGGGTAGAGCGGGAGGTAGACCACGTAGGCGAACATCATCCACTCGGTCAGCCACGAACGGGTGAACCGCTGCATCCAGAGGTTCGGCTGGACGCCGAAGAGGCGCTCCTCGAGCGCCAGCACGGTACCGTCCAGCCAGCGCCCGCGCAGGATGAGCTGCAGGGAATCCACGGCGCCGAAGAGGTAAGCGTAGGCAAGACTGACGGTCCCCATCCGGACGAGGAACCTCGCGCCGCCGTTGTTGAGGCATCGAGCCACTGTAGTTCCGGCAAGGAACACCAGCGCGGCCACCAGGTTCTTCGCCGCCAGCAGATGCCACCCAGCAACTCGGCGGCGGAAGGCAACCGCGAGCACGGTGTAGGCGACGAGCGCCATAAGTACGAGGACATCGGCGGCCTCCAAACCCAGCATCCGGGGCAGACGAGGGCTGGCGGACGGAAGGCGTCCCCGAGGCTGGCGGCACTCGGTGATGAAGCTATCGGGAGATGGGTGATGAATCACGGTCATCCTGTCGTCGAGGAATGGTACGGATACTCGCAGGGAGCTTCAAGGCATGCCCCATTCAGCCCGCACGCGCGCGAGGTCAGAACAGCGAGTCGCTGGTGAGCTGGAACACCGGGCCCTTGCCGCGATCCGGGTATGCGAGCTCCAACCGGAGGATGCGCACCAAAGAGGCGCGGGTGATCTCGACAAGAAGGCCGCCGCCCACGTCGCCCCGCCACCCATCGGTAGGCGGCCCGACCCGTGCGCCCCAAGTCTTGCCGCCGTCGGCGAACGCCGTGAAACCCAGGGCCGCGACATGGAGGAGCTCGCCGGTGATGCGGCGGCGCCACTCCAGGTTGGTCACCACCCTGGACGTCCCGTCGAACGTATTGGGGTCGTAGCCGCGGAGACCGGTATCGGCGCCCAGCGTGAGCTGCCGATCGCCGTCGAGGTTGTGGCCTAGATCGGCCGCCGCACGGACTCGCCAGCCCGCCGTTCCGGTGAGCGCGCCTCCCATTTCGATGTGGGTGACGGCGTTGGCGAAGCCGCCATTCTCGACCCGCCCCGAGAGGTCGGCAATCAGCCAGGAGTATCTGCTCCCGTTCATTTGCCCCAGGATGAGAGACCCGTGATAGCGCAGCCTGGCGCGGTCGCCGCCGAACGCCGGCAGCGAGACGCCGGCTGTCACCAGCCAGTTGGGCCCCAGAAGGAGATCCTCCTGCCGAAGCCACGCACGAAACCCCTGGACCACTCTCAAGTTGAGGATCTGGTGCTCCCAACCCACCTCGACACCCAGGAGGTTGCGGTTCTCCGGCTGCGGATAGGGAGAGCCGTCGAGGCGGTGCCAGTCCTGGAAGATGGCTCGGTCGCCGAAGACTCCAAGAGTGATGCGGTTGGTGAGGATGCCGTCGCCCGGCAGTCGTAGCCCTCCCCACAACTCGAAGGTCCGCGTGTTGGCATGGCCCACCACGTTCCGCTCCCCGCTCGACCACAGGTACTCCTGCAGCCCCTGGCGCTGCCACTCCACGCCACCGGCCCGCGGCGTCAGGATGGCGAAGAACGGGTACTGGAGTTGAAAGACGTCGGTAGAACCGTCCGAAGACTTGTCGTGCTCGAGCTCGAGCTGCCAGCGGCTGTGCAGGAAGGTGAAGTCCCTGTACCTGAAGGTCGTGGTCGTGCGTTCGGCGTCGGAGCGAACATCGAGAAGGAAGCTCTTGCCCAGGCCGAAGAGGTTGTCCTCCGAGATGCTACCGCCGGCATGCCGATTGCTCCCCGAAATCCCGAAGTCGATTCCGACCCCGGTCGTCCACTGGTCGTGGGTCTCCACGATCACCTCGGCCCCGCCCGGGACGGAGCGCGCCGAGATGTGCACCGGATTGAGGAAGCCCGTGCCCCGCAGGATCAGCTCGCTCTCGGCGAGGCGCGCCGGATCGAGGGGGTCGCCGACGTGGAAGAGCAGCAGCGAGCGGATGAACTCCTCACGGGTCAAGATGTGCAGGGCATCGACCCAACGGTACGCCCACGCCGAGGTCGCGGGGTCGTTGAGATCGTAGATATCGTGGCGCTCGATGCGCACTGCCACGATCGGCGAACCGGGCGCCACCTCCCCCGTCCCGGTGCCCGTGCTTATTGCAGCGAGCGCACACACTGCGCCGACGAGCCACATCGTGTCGCTATTATCACTCGCCTTCCAGGAACCTCGTCACGCGTGGCCGGCACGGGCCGGCTCGAAGTGGCGGTAGAAAATGCGCTTCACAAGCTCTCCCGAGAGGATGTACATCGCCACAATGACCGCCACCAGACCCAGGAAGAGAGGCGGCAGCGGGGTCAAGCCCAAGAGGGGTGCGAACGGCAGGAACGGCATCACCAGTGTGATCGCCACGACGCCCAGGGTGGCCCATAGCAGGCGCTTGCTGGGTCTGCTGCGGAAGAATGGGCGACGGCTGCGGACGACAAGGACGATGAGGGATGCGGAGAGCACCGACTCGACGAACCAGCCGGTGCGGAACTGGTTGGTATTGGCCTTAAGGACGTATAGCAACGCACCGAAGGTCAGGTAGTCGAAGACCGAGCTCAACACGCCAAAGATCAGCATGAAGGAGCGGATGAAGCCGATGTCCCATCGGCGGGGCCGGGTCAGCATCTCGGCGTCCACGCTGTCGCTGGCGATTGTCGTCTCCGGCATATCGGTGAGCATGTTGGTCAGCAGGATCTGTTTGGGCAGCAGCGGCAGGAACGGCAGCAGCAGCGAGGCACCCGCCATGCTGAACATGTTGCCGAAGTTGGCGCTTGTGGCCATCAGCACGTACTTCAGCGTGTTGGCGAAGGTGGTTCGGCCCTCACGCACACCGTCGACCAGCACGTCCAGGTCCTTCTCCAGCAACACGATGTCGGCAACCTCCTTGGCCACGTCCACGGCGCTATCAACGGAAAGGCCCACATCGGCCGCGTGCAGCGCCGAGGCGTCGTTGATCCCGTCGCCCATGTAACCGACCACGTGACCGGCTTTGCGCAGGGCCAGAATGATGCGCTCTTTCTGGTTCGGCTCCACCTCGGCGAAGACGTCGACCTGGCCGACCCGGGCGAGGAGCGCCCCGTCACTCATCTGCCTCAGTTCCGGGCCAGAAAGCACCTGTGCGCTGCCGAGCCCGATCGCTTTTGCCACGGTCCCGGCCACCAGGGCGTTGTCCCCGGTGATGACTTTGAGGCTTACGCCAAGCTCGCGCAGCCGGCCGATGGTCGCCTCGATTCCGGCCTTGGGCGGGTCGGAAAACAGGATGAAGCCGAGAAAACTCATGCCGACTTCACTTTCCTTCCCGATCCTGGTTTCGGAACCGAGCCTCTTGCAGGCAACCCCGAGCGTTCGCTGGCCGTTGTTGCTGTACTGGACGTACTGCGCCTCGATCTGCCCCCGCACGCTTTCCAAAGGTACCGCGACTCCCGCCACGTCCTCGGCGGCGGTGCACACCTCCAACACCTGGGCGAGGGCGCCCTTGGTGATCATCACGTTGCCCTCGGGACCGGCCGCGAGGATGGAAAGGCGCTTGCGCAGGAAATCGTAGGGAACCTCGTCCAGCTTCTTCCAAGCCGAGATGTCGATGCTGCCGTGGTTGCGGATGGCTGCGTCGATAGGGCTCGAGAAACCCGTTTCGAAGGAGGCATTGAGGCGAGCGTAGAGCAGGACGCGATCGCTCGCCTGGCCTCCCAGGTCGTTGGCGGACTGAAGGGTCACGACCCCTTCCGTGATGGTGCCCGTCTTGTCCGTGCACAACACGTCCATGCTGCCGAAGTTCTCGATCGAGGACAGGCGCTTGACGATGACCTTCCGCTCGGCCATCCGGCGCGCGCCGTGGGCGAGGTTGATGCTGACGATCGCCGGAAGGAGCTGCGGTGTCAGGCCCACCGCCAGCGCCATCGAGAACAGAAAGGACTCGAGAACTGGGCGGTGTAGGTAGACGTTGAAGCCGAAAATGGCGATCACCAGGAGCAGCGTCACCTCCAGGAGCAAGTACCCGAATCGTCGCAACCCGCGCTCGAAGTCGGTCTCTGGCGGACGCAGTTTGAGGCGCTCGGAGACCCTGCCGAACTCTGTGTCCTTTCCGATCGCGACCACCAGAGCCGTGGCCGTGCCGGAGACTATGTGAGTGCCCATGAACACGGTGTTCGTCCGTTTGGGGAGGGGCGTCCCAGCCTCCAAGACCGCCACGGACTTTTCGACTGGAAACGTCTCGCCGGTGAGGGTGGCTTCGTCCGCGAAGAGGTCTCGGGCCTCGAGGAGCAGGCAATCGCCCGGGGCCGTGGCGCCGGCCGAGAGAAGGACGACGTCGCCGGGCACGACCTCGATCATGGGAACGTCGTGCGGGGCGCCGTCCCGCAGCACCTGGGCCTTGACCTCGACGAGCGAGAGAAGCTTCTCCACGGCTCCCGCCGCACCTCTCTCCTGCCAGAAGCCCAACAGGCCGCTCGCGAGCACGATGGCGAGGATGATCGCGGCGTCCGTCGTGTCGTGGAGGAAGAGGGAGATAACGGCGGCACCGACGAGCATGAGAACGATCGGGCTCGAAAACTGCGAGAGGAGGAGGGTCACGGCGTCGGTACGCTTCTTGGGTGCCAGCCGGCGGGCGGCGTAACGCTTCGTCCTAGAAACAGCCTCGGCCGCCGACAGCCCATTGGGCGTCGTCTGCAGTCGCCTCAGGGCCTCGGCGGAAGGCACGCTCCAGAAAGGTGGACCCTGCTGCTCCATATGCCGTCTCCTCCCATTCGCATTTTGCCATAGCAATCTGCCTGACGGCGGACCCAAGAACAGGACGCGTGATTCTTGCCCTTATGAGTGCTTCATTCTCCGGTAGAAGCTGCGCTCCGCGTGCGTGGAATCGAAGACAGCATGCCTTACCTCGACCTGCGTGCGGAAGCAGCAGCGATCGATGAGGTCGCGCTCGAGGGTGGCGGAGCTGGTCGAAGCACTCAGGTTGCCACCGGGCCGCATGAACAGCGCGGCAGGCGGTGGCCCAGAGCGCCTCGGAACGACCGCCTCGACCGCTGAGAAGCGACACGACGCGAGAGCCAGCGAGGCAGTTCGGATGCCGACCGCGTAGTTCCTACCTAATCTGCGGCTCCGATCCCGGGTACAAAATGCGCTATCCCGCACAGCACCACAGGGACTAGATTCGTGGGTGACCGAGAAAGGAGGCGTGCGACGAGAATCGTGGGACCTGGTTTCTTCGTTGGAAGTGCGGGCCCATCACCGAATGCGCACGTCTCGGGGCATGGAGGTCAACGTTGAAGATGAAACTGATGGCGCCGATGATTCTCCTTGGCGCGAGTGTCCTGGTTGCAGGCCTTGGGGCGAGCCGACCGGCGGCCGCGCAGGGTTTCTACCTTGGCGGCGCCGCGAGTCACGCGGCGATCAACACGACGGTCATCGACCAAACGCGGAACTCGTACAAGTTCTTCTTAGGCTATGAGTTTCCTGTCTTCCTCGGAGTCGAGGCCGCCTGGGTCAACTTCGGCAAGTTCGACGGCGTGATTACTTCGGCGGCAGGCAGCACGCGAGTGGGGTACGACCCGAAAACCGGGACGGCTGCGCTCACGGGCCGGATCCCGGTCGGCGATCTGGTCACGCTCTACGCGAAAGCCGGCTACATGTATTGGAGCACCGATGTGACGCTCACCGGCACCGTGACCGACCCGCATTTCGTGGCCGGAACCGACCATGGGCACGACCCGTTCTATGGCGCGGGTTTGCGGTTCAACTTCGGCAAGTTCTCGGTGTTGGGTGAGTGGGAACGCTACAAGCTCCGCGACGTAGACATCAACGCCGTCAGTGCCGGAGTCCGCGTTACGCTCTGAAGCGGTGCAACGTGCGGAATCTCGGGAGTTCGCAGAAGGAGACACACACCATGGGAAAACTTCTGGCCGTCTCGCTCGTTCTCTTCCTGGCAGTCTTCACTCCGGCCGTCCGAGCTCAGGCAAACTCGCCCTACGAGCCCTTCTCGGCCGATCAACTCGACAACCTGCTGGCGCCGATCGCGCTCTACCCCGATCCGCTGCTGGCGCAGGTGCTCGTCGCCGCGACTTTCCCGGACCAGATCGACGCAGCGGCCCGTTTCGTGCGCGGCGACCGCAATGCAGACGATGTCGACGGCCAGCAGTGGGACGTCAGCGTCAAGGCCGTGGCACACTACCCGACCGTCTTGGCGATGATGGCCGACAAGCTGGACTGGGCAACCGCCTTGGGAGAGGCGTACGCCAATCAGTCCACCGACGTCATGGCATCGATCCAGCGGCTGCGCGCCCAGGCGCGCTCGGCAGGCAACCTCGTCACCACTCCGCAACTCCAGGTCGTCGACTCCGGCGGCGAGATCGAGCTGTGGCCGGCGCAACCCCAATACCTCTTCGTGCCCCAGTACGACCCGGCCGTCGTCTTCTTTTCCCGAGCGCCTCTGTTCTTTGGCGCGCGTTTCTTCATCGGAGCGTGGCTCAACTATGACTTCGACTGGGGCGGCCATCGCGTCTTCTATCACGGCTGGGAGGGAAACACCGGATGGATCGGGCGGAGCCGCCAGTACATTCACCCCAATACCGTCTACGTGAACAACACCTTCCGAAACGTCGTCATCAACCGGACGATCGTGAACCGCCAGGTGAACTACGGCGCGCTGAACCGCTACGACGACATTCACCGCACGACGACTTTCAACAACTTCCGCGGCAACAATCGGGTGGTGAATCAACCAGTGCCTCAGTCCGCTCATGTGACGGTGCCCAACAAGATCATCACCCGCAACCTCAACACCGCCAACCCGAGGATCAATGATTACCGCGGTCATGTGCCGCAGCCGCCCGCGCAGGTCCACGTGCCTGTGACGCCGGCTTTTACTCCCGTTCGGGGCGCTTTCGACCCGCGTGTGACCAGCCAGCGCGGCCAGGTCAGCCGGGCGCTGGTTCCGCGCAAGCTGGTGACGCCGCCTTCGCGCCCGCCTGTTCGCCAAGTGAAACCCAAAGACGGGAACAAGCACTGAGCTGGGGAGGTCCCGAAAATGACCACACACCGCGAGCAAACACGACCTGAGAGCAGGAAAGGACTGGAGCGTATGGGAATGCCAAAACCAATGAGGTCACCGGGACTTCGCAGCCGCGTTCCGTTTGCGCCGGCACTGCTCGTGTTCTTCTTGATCGGGACGTTCCTTGCCGCTTCCCTGCTGGCCGCGCCGAAGAAGGCGCCGAAGCAAGAGCTCTTCGCCACTCCGGAAGCTGCGCTGCAAGCTCTCGTGAAAGCCGTGAAGGACACCGATCATCGGGAGCTGACCGCGATCTTCGCGCCTGACCGTGAGAAGCTGATGTCCGGCGATCCCGTCGAGGACGCCGGCGCGCTCAAGGAATTCGCCGCCAACCTCGATAAGTCCGCGACGCTCGAGAAGGTGAACGATTCGAAGTACATCGTCCTCGTCGGCGAAGAGCACTGGCCGTCGCCGATCCCGATCGTGAAGGATGGCCGCAAGTGGCGCTTCGACACCGCGGCGGGAATCGAGGAGATTTCGAACCGGAGGATCGGCGAGAACGAGCTTTCCGCGATCGCAACGTGCCGCGCCTACGTGGTGGCGCAGTGGGAGTACTACACCGAACCGAAGGGCTCGGCCGAGGACGGCCTTGCCGTTTACGCACAGAGGTTCATCAGCACGCCGGGCGAACGCGACGGCCTCTATTGGGAAACGCCCGAGGGCGGCAAACTGAGTCCGATGGGGAGCCTGGTGGCCCAGGCACGAGTGGAGGGCTACCCGCCGGGCACGCCCAAGAGCAGCGATGAGCCGAAGCCCTCTCCGTATCACGGATACTTCCTCAAGATCCTCAAAGCCCAGGGGCCGCACGCGCCCGGAGGCAAGTTCAGCTACGTCATCAACGACAACATGATTGCGGGCTATGCGCTGATCGCCTTTCCCGACAAATGGGACAACTCCGGGGTCATGACCTTCATCGTCAGCCAGCAGGGGCGCGTGTACGAGAAGAACCTGGGCCCCGACACCGCCACGCTCGCCGCCGCGATCACCGACTACGACCCCGATCCGACCTGGAAGCTGGTCGAGGAGCCGTAGGCAGCCGCAATCGGTGCCTGAGGAGAGCTCTGACCGACGAGCCGGATCTCAGTCGTCGCGCGCAGATATAGCGGTAAGGACTCAGGCCGTGCCGAACGGCGGTCCGGGTAGAGAACGGTGGGATACACGCTGTTTCGAAGCATGAGGAGATGACGACGATGGGTAGCCAAGCAAACCTCTGGCTGATCATTCTCACCGTGGCCGTCGCAGTCGGGATCGGCTTCCTGGTCCCTGTCCTCATCGAGCTTCGCCGGTCCGCGAAGAAGCTGACCACCGTCCTCACGATCGCTGAGCAGTCCTTGGACCCCCTCCTGCGCGACCTAGATGCCACGGTGCAGAAGCTGGACCGCGTCACGAACGACATCGGCGCGGTGACGGACGATGTGCGCGCCTTTTCCGCCTCCATGCGCCGGGTCGGGAGGAATGTCGGCGAGCTGAGCGGCCTGGTTTCGGTTGCCAGTTTCGGGTTCGGCACCGTGCTTCCCGCCTTGAAGGTCGGCATCGGGGCCGGCCTGACGTTCCTGGTGAGAAACCTGTTCAGAAAGAGAGGTTCATCATGAGCAACTGCAAGAGCAGTTTCAGCGGTCATACCGTGGTCCTTTCCTTGTTAGTCGGTGCGATCGCCGGTGCAGCAGCGGTGCTGCTTCTGGCACCTAAGGCCCGCCGGGAGTCCGCCGAGCGGATTCGCGGGTTTTCGCATGACCTGAGGGAGCGGGCCTCGGACACCATGGACACGGTCAAGGAGAAGATCTCCTCGACCGTCGCGCGAGGCCAAGACTTCCTCGACGAGAAGCGCTCCGTGATCTCTTCCGCGGTCGAGGCCGGGAAGGAAGCCTATGGGCGGAGAAAGGCCCAGGTTCCCAGTGGTGAGTAGGAGCCTGCCCAGGTAATGGCGCGGGGGGGCACACGCATGGGTCTTGCGAGCCCCAGACAACGCGCGGGGACAAGCGGTGGATCTCGGTGTGCCGGCCCGCGTAGTTCCTACCTGAGTTGCGGCGTTGCTCCCGGGTAGAAAGTGCGCTACACGTCGGGGCGCCAGGGAACTAGATTTGAGATGCGTCTAAGGAAAGGCAGGTGTTCCATGAAACACGCAGTCGTCGGGGCTTTTCTCGGTGTAGCTCTGCTGGCGCTCTCGGCTGTAGCGGCGGGCGCGGAAGAGTTGACGGTCAACTCGATCGTGGCGGCCCAGCAGTCCGGCGCCTCGGCCGACGGCATCATCGCCATGGTCAACAGCCCGGTCAATACCATAGGAATGACGGCCGGGGACATCGTCACGCTGCGTAATGCGGGCGTGCCGGAGACTGTCATCACCGCGATCTGGGCGCGTATCCCGGCACCCACGCCAGCGCCCGTGCCGCTCCAGCCCGATGATGCCCGCCTTGTCGATTTCGTGCGCCTGATCAAGTCAGGGATGTCCGGCTCCATCATCGCCGAGCAGGTTAGGCAGTCAGGCCAGGCGTACAACCTCTCGGTCAATGATCTTCTCTACCTCAAACAGAACGGCGCCCAGGAGTCGACGATCGCGGCCTTGATGGCGACCAGCGCCGGGGCCACGATTGCGCCGGGCGCCGCTCCGGCTGAGTTGGTCTTCGACGACCTGATTCTGGTGAAAACGGGTTTCTGGAATAAGGACCGTAAGGGTCGCCTGGTCATGCATGGCGACGTTTTCACCTGGATGGATGATCGCGACCCCAAGGAGAACTTCACGTTCCAGACAACGGGCCTCGAGAAGGTGTGGTTTACGTGCGAGGCGCGAACCCCTGAGAACTTCTGCTACCAGATCAACTTCCAGATCGTCAAGGGCGACCGCTACCGGTTCCGGGACAGCCACCGCGAGTCGGGATCCAACGCTGCCGTCGTCAAGATCATGGAGGCGCTGCGCACGTACTTCCCGCGCATCGTCTTCGGAACACCGGACAACTGAGTTTGTGAGACGGTCGTGCACGCAGCGCACGGCCACGACACGGGTCTTCGGGATCCGTAAAGGAGAGAGATGCCATGGGACAGCAAGAGACGCGCGGCAAGGTGAAGAAGATCCAAGGGCAAGTGAAGGAAGCCGTCGGCAACGTCACGGGCAACCGCAAGTTGGAGCGGGAGGGCGCGCGGCAGCGAGCCGAGGGCGCGGTCCAGGAGAGTGTTGGCAAGGGCCGTCGGAAGGTAGGCGAGTTCGTCGGCGGGGTTGCCAAGGCGATCAAGAAGTAGGGCGGACCAATTTCCCTCGACACCCTCCCCTCGCGTGGCGGGAGGAGGGTCCAAGAGGGCGGTGTGAAAGGAACTTGCCATGACAATGTCACTCACGTCACTGCTGCTTCTCCTCGTGATCGCGGCTATTTGTGGCGCCCTCGGGAAGGCGATCGCAGGTGGGGTTCGCGGCGGGCTGATCGTCTCGATAGCCCTTGGCTTCATCGGAGCCCTTGTTGGGCCTTGGGTTGCTGGGTTGCTCAAGCTCCCGGAGCCCTTCATGGTCACCATCAGTGGGCATCCGTTCCCGGTCCTGTGGTCGATCATCGGCGCCGCCGTGTTTGTGGCGATCATTCACCTGTTCTCCCGACGGTGGTGAGACCGCGCTGTTAGCCGACCTCCTCGCACTCTCCGGCGGCAAGCATCGATCTCGTCGGGAAGGGTATGGACGGGGCGCCAGGATGAAAAGGAATGTCCTCCCCGACCTGCTCCGGGCCGCCACTTCGAACTGGCCCGTACAAGGGAGACTGGGCACCGGCGGGCGGAACGGCTGCGCGAGTGGAGCAAGGAGGCAGTGATGCCCCAGACGCCGCATGTAGAACGGCATTTCACGGCCAGCGAACGCGTCCGCGACGTCGTCATCGGGATGTCGGACGGGTTGACGGTTCCCTTCGCGTTGGCGGCAGGGCTTTCGGGCGCCGTCAACTCGACCGGCATCATCGTCACGGCCGGCCTCGCCGAGATCGCGGCAGGCTCCATTGCCATGGGCCTCGGCGGCTACCTCGCGGCCAAGAGCGATGCCCAACACTACGCCAGCGAGCGCGTCCGCGAGGAACTCGAAGTCCGCGAGAAACCCGAGGCAGAGGCGGAGGAAGTGCGGCAGGTGCTTCAGTCCTATGGGGTGACCGCAGAGGCGAGCACGCCCATCGTGGAGGCCTTCAGAGAACGACCCAAGGCGTGGGTTGATTTCATGATGCGCTTCGAGTTGGGCCTCGAGAAGCCCGATCCGCACCGCGCCCTGGTCAGCGCGCTGACCATCGCCGGCGCCTATATAGCCGGCGGGTTCATCCCCCTGGGACCCTATCTCATCGCCGGCAGCGCCAAGACGGCACTCACCGTTTCGGTGGCGGTCACGCTCGCGGCCCTGGCGCTGTTCGGCTACATCAAAGGCCACTTCACCGGCACCTCGCCGGTGCGTAGCGGACTGCAGACCGTACTGATTGGCGGACTCGCGGCGGCTGCGGCCTTCGCGATCGCCAAAGCCATCACGTAGCAGGTATCGGCCGTGGGTCTGGTAGAACTTGTCGTAACGGGGCGACGGCGCATGGAACGACGAGAGACGCCTTTGGTCTGTTTCTGGGATCGGCCGCGGGGGAGTTGCTCAGACTGCCGCGGGTAACAGCCTCCGGTTGGACGTCGGACGAGGCGAAGCGGCGACTTCGTCGCGATCGCGGAGCAGTTCATCCAGGAGGACGAACCGGAGCTTCCGTCGAACATACTGGGCGAATTCCTCGGGGGACGTCCGAATGACTGCTTCTCTTGAGAAGCGCTGCAGAGAGCTCGAAGAGCTGCTTCGGCTCGCGCAGTCGGAGAACGACGCGATTACCTGCCAAGCCGAGGACACCCTCCTTCTCGGGCGCGTGGCGGAGGTCATTCTCGAAGAAGATGTCGACCAGAAGATCTTCGAGAAGTTCCTCGAGCGCGTGGCGATCCTCAAAGATCTCCATTACGGAGCTCATTTCGAGCTCGACAGCGGCGAGTTTGTTCTCCGCGAAGAGTACGCTCCCTTTCTCAATTCCACTCCGTCTGGCGCGAGGCTCGCGCTGCCGGCGGACATCTACGACGCCGTCCTCAACTGGGACGAGCCGCCCGGCAGCATCGCGTGGGACGTGCCTCCCGGCTGCCTCACATTCGAAGCCCCAAAGCCCGAAACCAGCGCGATCCTCGCTCTGCCCTGCATAATCAGGCATCGGCCGCACGGAGTGTTTCTCTTCGCTGACAACCGCCGCAATGCGACTCAGCTCCGCGCTCTCCTTCCCGTGCTGCAGAAGATGGCGCGGATCGTGCGAAATCGCATCGAGCAGCTCGCGCTCTTGACGGAACTCTCCGACATGAACCTCGCTCTCGAACACAGGGTCGACGAACGGACGGACGCGCTCGCAGAGATCAGCCGCGCGCTCGTGGAAGAGCTCGCCGGGCGCCGCGAGGCGCAGGCGGAACTTCGCCGGGCCGCCGCGGCGTTAGAGAACACCACCGACGGCGTCATCTTCGCGGATAGCAGCCAGCGGATCGTTGCGGTCAATCGTGCGTTCACCAAGGTCACCGGCTATGAAGCCGACGAGGTGATCGGGAAAACTCCGAGGATCCTCCAATCGGGGCGTCACGATCCCGAGTTCTACGCCACGATGTGGCGCTCGATCCGCGAGACGGCCCGGTGGCAAGGCGAGATCTGGAACCGGAGGAAGGACGGCGGCGTCTATCTTGAGCTTCTGAACGTGAGCGTGGTCAGGGACGAAGCAGGCGTCGTCACGCATTACGTAGGCGTGTTCTGTGACCTGACCGCGATCAAGGACTCCGAAGCGCGCTTTCACCACCTCGCGCACTACGACGCGCTGACGGATCTGCCTAACTGGCTTCTCTTCCGCGCCCGTGTCGAGCACGCGATCGCGCAAGCCCCCGAGCACCGTCTCGCGGTCCTGATCCTCGGCGTCGACGGGTTCAAACACCTCAACGATTCGCTCTGGCACACGGCCGCCGACGAATTGCTGCGGCGACTCGCCGCACGGCTCCGCGGACTGAACCGCGAGGCCAATACCGTCGCGCGCCGCAGCGGCGACGAGTTCGGAATCCTCCTCGAGCGTGTACCCGACCCCGAGAGCGTCGGACGCGCGGGATGGAACATGCTCGAGGGAGTCGCGAGCCCGTTCGAGGTCGAAGGGCACGAGGCGTTCTTGACCTGTTCCGCGGGAATCAGTCTCTACCCCGACGACGGCACCGATTTCACGACGCTGCTCCAAAACGCTGAAGTCGCGCTCCATCGGGCGAAGGGCTCGGGACTCAACACGTATCAGTTTTACACCGCCGAGATGACCGAGCGTGCCCGCGAGCGCTTCGGCATCGAGTCCGACCTGCGGCGCGCGGTTCAGCGCGGCGAGTTCGTTCTCCACTTTCAGCCCCGGTTCTCGCTCGGCACCGGCGAGTTGACAGGCGTCGAGGCCCTCACCAGATGGCAGCATCCGGAACGGGGCCTGGTCGCGCCCGAGTCGTTCATCCCGATCGCCGAAGCATCCGGGTTGATCGACAGCCTCGGTGCGTGGGCGGTGCGCGAAGCGTGCCACCAGGCGGCCGCATGGCAGGCCGAAGCACTGCCGCCGTTCCGCGTCGCGGTCAATCTCTCTACGCGGGAGATCACGAGCTCGCGCCTGGTCGGGACAGTCGGGTCGGCATTGCACGAGGCGGGCCTTGCGGCGGATCTGCTCGAACTGGAGATCACCGAGAGATTCCTGATGGAGCAACCCGAGGCGGTACAGGACGCGCTGCAAGAACTCAAGAACCTCGGCGTTACGCTCGCGATCGATGACTTCGGAACGGGGTACTCGTCCCTTAGCTACCTGAAGATTTACCCCGTCGACAGACTGAAGATCGACCAGTCGTTCGTCCGCGACATTCCTTTCCACCCCGACGACCAGGCGATTGCACGCGCGATCATCACGTTAGGTCATGGCCTTTCTCTGAAGGTCATCGCCGAAGGGGTCGAGACCGCGGACCAGGCCGACTTTCTCCGTACGAATCTCTGCGACGAGGCGCAGGGATTCTTCTATAGCCGGCCTATGCCGGCAGCCGAATTCGGTGATTTCCTGCGGAAGCGAGCGTCTCGCTGAAGTTGAATCGGAGCGGGGCTTTGATTCGCGCTGACCCAAGACCCGAAAACTGGTTAGGTGAAAGTCGAGTCCGGGGCGGATCGGTGGTCTCCTCGAGTGGCGCAGATTGGGGACGAGACGCAGAGGCGGGATCGGGATCCGAACCGCCGAAGTCCGACAACGCAGATGGCCCGCTATCGGCCGCGCCCCGTTACATCGTGGGGAGGTACCAGCAGATGACCTTGGGCTCCGTCATCTCCTGCAACGAGAACTTGATCCCCTCCCGGCCGAGCCCCGAGTTCTTGATCCCGCCGAACGGCATCGAGTCGAGCCTGTAGTCGGTCGAGTCGTTGACCATGACGCCGCCGGCGTCGAGGCCGAGCGCGAGCTTGAACGACGTATCCACGTCGCGGCTGAACAGTGCCGCGTGCAAGCCGAACGGCAGCGAGTTCGCCTCGGCGAGTGCCTCTTCGACCGTCGCGACGGGGTAGAGGTTCACGGTCGGCCCGAACACTTCGGAGCGGTGGATCGTGGCGGTCGTGAGAACGTTCTCCAGCACGGTGGGCTGCATCAGGGCGCCGGTGCGGCCGCCGCCGATCAGCACCCTGGCGCCGGCCTGCTTCGCCTCGGCGACCCAGCGCTCGACGCGCTTGGCCTCGCCCTCGGTGATCATCGGCCCCATGTCCGTCTCTTCCTTCATCTTGTCGCCGATCTTGTACTTGGCGGTGAACTCCACCATGCCGTCTCGGAACGCGGCGTAGACGTCCTTGTGGACGTAAATGCGCTGGACGCCGATGCAGTTCTGGCCGGCGGCCCAGAACGCTCCCGACACGCAGCTCTCGGCCGCCCAGCGGATGTCGGCGTCCTTCCACACGATCACCGGCGAGTTGGAACCGAGCTCCATCCCGATCTTCTTGATCCCCGCGAGCGTGGTGATGCGCTGCCCCGCCTCGAGACCGCCGGTGAACGAGATCATCCGCACGCGGCCGTCCTTGGCGAGCAGGTCCCCGATCTCGGCGCCGTGGCCGGTGATCGTCTGCAGTACCAGCGGCGGCAGCCCCGCCTCGACGAACGCCTCGGTGAGCTTGAGCGCGGAAAGCGGCGTCACGGTGGCGGGCTTGAGGATCACCGAGTTGCCGGCGGCGACCGCGGGTCCGAGCTTGTGCGCCACCAGGTTGAGCGGGTCGTTGAACGGGGTGATCGCGAGCACGACGCCGATCGGCACGCGCTGGTAGTAGCCGACGCGCTTCTCGCCTCCGGGGAACGAGTCGAACGGGATCGTCTCGCCCTGGATGCGCTTGGCCTCCTCGGCGGAGATCGTCAGCGTGTTGACGCAGCGCCGCGCCTCTTTGCGGGCCTCGCGGATCGTCTTGGATCCCTCGCGGGCGATCGTGACGGCAAACTCCTCCAGGCGGCCCTGCACGATCGCCGCCGTCTTGAACAGCACCTGCGCGCGCTCGTACACGGTCATCCTGCGGGCGACCTCAAACCCCTTTACGGCCGCCGCGAGCGCCGTCTCGACGTCGGCCGCGGTTGCGCGCGGCACGGTATCGATCAGGGAGTTGTCAAACGGATCGCGAACGTCGATCGGCTTGTCGCGATCGACCCACTGGCCCGCCAGCAGCATCTTCATGAGCGCCTCCGGACGATGTGCAGCAGGTCCGTGAGCATCGAGAAGCCCGTCTGCGCCCGTCCGGCGCCGGGGCCGACGATCGTCACCTCGCCGAGAGCGTCGGTCTTGATGGCGACGGCATTGGTCGCGCCCATCACACCCGCGAGCGGCTGGGACAGGTCCACCAGGCGCGGCGCCACCGATGCCTTGACGGCACCGCCTTCGCGCCACACCCGCCCGATCAGCTTGTACCTCTTCCCATCGGCTTTCGCTTTCGTGATGTCGGCTGCGGTGATCTTGGTGATCCCCTCGCACGGGCTCTCGGTCGGCTTCAAGGAGGCGCCAAACACCACGTTGGCGAGGATCGTNNTCCATCCGGGTGAGGATGTAGTTGGTCGTTCCGTTGAGGATCCCCTGCATCTCGAGGATCTCGGCGCCGGCCAGCGTCTCGCGCACCAGGTTCAGGACCGGCGTGCCGCTCATGACCGTCCCCTCGAACAGGAACTCGGCCTTGTGCTTCGCGGCGAGCTCCGCGAGCTCGCGGTAGTGCAGCGCGAGCGGGCCCTTGTTGGTCGTAACGACGTGGACGCCGCGTTCGAGCGCCGCCTTGATGTGGCTCGTGGCCGGCTCGCCCGTCTTGATGTCGGTGTAGGTGGCCTCGAGCAGCACGTCGGCCTCGGCCTGCCGCGCCATCGCGAGAGCGTCCCACCCCTTGCCGCCCCGATCGAGGGCTACGAGCGACTCGCCTTTGGCCGCGAGCGCGAGCGCCTTGGCGAGATCGATTCCCGCGGGGTCGTAGGCGGTCCCTTTGATCGTGTCGGCGATGCCGGTGACCATCCAGTCAAATCCGTAGCGTTTCTTCAGCTCGTCGCGTTTGGCGACCAGCAGCTCCGCGAGCCCCTGCCCCACCGTCCCGAATCCCAGAAATACCAGTTTCATCGTGACCTCCTCAGGAGAGTTAACAGTTCAAAGTTAACAGTTGACAGTTGACAGTTGACAGTTCAAAGCAAGAACGGCGGTCACCCTCGTCTCTACTGTCGACTGTGAACTGTCAACTGTCGACTGGGTTGCCGACCGTCGGGCGATCGCCGGTCCGAGCGCCCCCGGACACGACTGGCGCATCAAATCTGCCTCAGGGCCTGATCGAGATCCGCGATCACGTCGTCCGGGTGCTCGCCGCCGACGCATAGCCGGACCATCGTCGGCGGAATCCCGGCCAGCTTGCGCCCCTCCTCACCCTGCTGCGCGTGAGTGGAGATGGCCGGCAGCGTCGCCACCGACTTGATCCGGCCGAGGTCGGTGGCGCGGTAGATGCGCTGCAGCGCGTCGAAGAACCGCCTGGTGTCCGCCGCCGAGCCCGCAATGTTGAACGACATCAGGTGTCCGAACGTCGGCGTCCCGTCGTCGACCAGTCGCAGGTAGCGGCACGCGAGATCGTGCTGCCGGTGGTGCGATAGGCCGAGGTAGTCCACGCGCTCCACCTTCGGGTGCTGCTCGAGGAAGCGGGCCACGGTCATCGTGTTGGCGGACATCGACGCGATCCTGAGCCGCAGCGTGCGCAGCTCGTTCAGCAGGAAGAACGCGGAGTGCGCCGACATGCAGGGACCCGAGTCGCGGAACGGCCACAGCTTCAGCCAAAGCGCGTAGTTGGCCTTCGCCTCATCCGGGAGGTGCCGGCTCGTGAGGTTGTGCCGCGCGACGATCCCGCCGCCGATTGCGAACCCGCCCGCACCCACGGTCTTGGTGAGCGAGTGCACCACGACGTCCGCGCCGTGCTGCAGCGGGCGCATCAGCGCCGGCGTCGCGATCGTCGAGTCCACGATGAGCGGGATCCCGCGCGCGTGCGCGAGCGCCGCGACCGCCGCGACGTCGAAGCACGACTGCTGGGGGTTGGACGGCATCTCGGCGTACAGGAAGCGCGTGTTCTCGTCGACGAGAGCACTCCACGCTTCGATGTCCCAGGGCTCCGTCACCCACCGCACGAGCGCGCCGCGCTCCCGCATTCGCACGTTAAAGAGCTGGAACGAGCCGCCGTACACCTGCGCCGCCGAGACGAAGTTGATCGCCTCGCCGGCGGCGCCCGAAAGCGCCACCAGCGGCTCGATGGCCTGCTTGATGGCGGACATCCCGGAGGACGTGCACAGACCGGAGGCGTCCTCGTCGCAGCCGTACGACTCGAGCAGCGCCAGTGTCTCCTCGAGGTAGAACACGGTGGGGTTGTGGATGCGGGAGTAGCACCAGGTCGGGATCAGGTAGCCGAGCCCGGCCTCCATCTCGTCGCTGTCGCGGTACGCCTGCGAGGTCGAGGGGAAGATCGGCTCGATCACGCCGCCGTTCCCGCTCGCGTAGACCTCGTCCGCGCCGTACGCCCCGTGCACCGCGATCGTGTCGAACTTGAGCCGCCGCACCCCGGCGCGGAATTTCGCGCGCCGCGCCACGAACTCGTTGGCCCTGTCGACGTACCTCTGGACTCCGGGCGAGAGCTTCTGCTCCATCGACTCCTCCGCTTCCTTGACAGTTGTTCCGGCAGTGCTTCGAAGGTGCGGCCCCAAAACGGCCTCCCTGGGATGGACCAGCAGGCGAGTTGTACCACCGAATTTGTGAAACCTCAACACAAGCTGAGATGACGTCGCGGCACCCGCCACGACGGGACGGGACAGGAAGGACAGCGACCGCCCTCGGCGCCGTGTCGTTGCGAGGCCCTGGCTGTATCGGGGCGACGAAGCAATCTCCGGGGGGACCGCAAGGATGCTCCGCCCTGCCTGCGACACGGCTCACAAGGGCGGAAGGTGCGTAGATCCCTCCCCCGCTTGCGCGGGAGGCTAGGTGGGGCATTACGAGGCTGCCTTCGCCCTCACCCCGCCCCTCTCCCGCCAGCGGGAGAGGGTGAGAGGCGCGGCCCGTCAGCGGCTGACCGCTGCCTACGGTGCGGCGCCGTTGAGCAAGCCCTGAGCCTGCGCTATCGGGCGGTGGAGGGCAGCGCGGTCTCGACGAGGGCGAGGGCCTGATCGAGGTCGTCCCTGAGGTCCACGAGGTCCTCACATCCGACCGCCAGGCGCACGAGCCCCGGCGTGATTCCCTGCCGCAATTGCTCCTCCCGCGGCACCGTCGAGTGCGTCATCGAGGCCGGGTGTTCGATCAGCGACTCGATCCCGCCGAGCGACACGGCCAGCGTGATCACCTTCACCGAGTTCATCAGGCGCCGCCCTGCTTCCACCCCGCCGCGCAGCTCGAACGCGATCACTGACCCCGGCCCGTCCATCTGGCGCTTCGCGAGCTCGTATTGCGGGTGCGAGGCCAGCCCCGGAAAGCGCACCCACTCCACCGCCGGGTGCGACTCGAGCCACGCCGCCAACGCCTGCGCGTTGGCCTGGGCGCGCTCCACCCGCATCCCCAGCGTGCGAATCCCGCGCAGGACGAGCCACGCCTGGTGCGGGTCCATCGTGAACCCGAACGAGCGCGCCACGGTGGTCAGCGCGACCAACAGCTCCGGCTCGCGGGCCACCACGATCCCGGCCACCACGTCCGTGTGGCCGTTCAGTGACTTCGTCAGCGAGTGCAGCACGACGTCGGCACCGTACTCGAACGGCCGCTGCAGGTGCGGGCCGGCGAATGTGTTGTCCACGACCAGCGGCACTCCGGCCTGATGGGCGGCCCCCGCCGCGGCGGCGAGGTCCACCAGGTCGAGGTTTGGGTTGGCAGGCGTTTCGACGTACACCATCTTGGTCTCGGGACGGATGGCCGCGGCCAGTGCCGTCGAGTCCGCGGCGGCGACGAACGTCGAGGTCACGCCGAGCCGCGAGAAGTACTTCTCCAGCAGGCCGCGGGACGGCCCGTAGAGCGGATGCGTCCCGACGACGTGATCGCCCTGCTTGAGCAGCGCAAGGAAAACGGTGCTGACCGCGGCCATGCCGGTCGCCGTGCCGATCGCCCCGCACCCGCCTTCGAGGCGCGCGACGCACTCCTCGAGCGCCGCGATCGTCGGGTTGCCGAGGCGGGTGTAGATCGGCCCCTGCGAGGTCCCGGCAAAGCGCGCCGCGCCCTCTTCGGCGCTCGGAAACGCGAACGTCGAGGTCTGGTAGATCGGCACCGACACCGCGCCCTGGTGCGCCGCGGAGTCGAGCCCACCGTGAATCGCCTTGGAGTGACGCCCTTTGACCTTCGAAGTCATGAAGCCTCCCCCCCCGAGCGTATCAGTTTCCAGTGGTCGCCTGCTCTTCGCGCAGCACGAGCGTCACGCCCGCCAGCACCACCGTCGTGCCTACCACCATGCTCGGCGTGACCGGCTCGCCCAGCAGCAGGGCACCCAGAACTACCGCCACCGCCGGGTTGACGTAGGTCGAGGTGGAGACCCGTGTCGCCCCCCAGTGCTGCAGCAGGTAGAAGTAGGCCGCGAACGCGATCACCGAGCCAAACACGACCAGGTATGCGAGCGAGGCCACGGCCCGCACCGTCAGAGGCCCCACCATCGCGCGGCCGGTGAACGCCGACACTGCCAGCAGCAGGGGCGCCCCCGCCGCCATGTGCGCCACCGAGAGCGCCACCGGGTGATAGGCGCCGCGGATGCGCCGCACCCAGAGGGAGCCGCACGCCCACATCACCACCGACAGCTCCACCACCAGAGCCGCCGTCACGTCGACCGCCCCGCCGCGCCACGGCTCGAAGATGACCACGGTCCCGATCAGACCCGCGCCGATCCCGGTCCAGCCGAGCGCGCGGGGGCGCCGCTCGCCGGGCACCAGCCCGCTGAGCCCGGCGGTCCACAACGGGCTCGTCGTCAGGAGCAGCGCCGTCAGCCCCGAATCGATCCGCGTCTCCGCCCAGAAAACCATCCCGTTGGAGAGAGCGATGAAGAGGACCCCGATCCCGACCGCAGGCCACCAGCGCGACAGCGGCCCGGGGAACGGCACCCCGCGCGCCTTCGCCACCCCGAAGGTCACCGCTGCGGCGAGCACGTATCGCATCCCGGCGTAGAAGAACGGGTCGAAGCTCTCCAACCCCACCTTGATCGCGAGGTACGTGCTTCCCCAGATCACGCAGATCGCGGCGTACGCGGCGAAGAGCCCCCACCGGGGCGCCCGGCTCATCGCCTCGCAGGGTATCAGGCGGGGTCGGGGACCTTGGCTGGCGCTGCCCGCTCGTGGTATCGTTCACAACTCGGAGAGCCAACGTAGCTCAGCCGGTAGAGCAGCTGATTCGTAATCAGCAGGTCCGCGGTTCGATCCCGCGCGTTGGCTCCAATAAATTCAATCACTTAGCACAACGATCGACGGGCCACCTTTTTCTGGGTAACCGCTGGGTAACCACGCGGCAGAAAGTCGAACGGCCTGTTCCTCGCTGGGTAACCACCACGCTGGAAGTCGCTGGTTCCACCGCCCGTTGCCGCCCCGGCGTGTACGCCTGGTACTTCCGCCAGATACCCACCAATGTGCCCACGCGCGACTGCATCCGCTGGCACGATCTGACGCTCCTCTACATCGGGATTTCACCGAGCCGGCCGACGACGAACGGCAAACTGCCAAGTCGGCAGAATCTCCGGACGCGCATTCGGTATCACTTTCGAGGAAACGCCGCGGGTTCCACGCTCCGGCTCACGCTGGGCACGCTCCTCGCGAAGGAACTCGGCATCACGCTCCGCCGCGTCGGGAGCGGCAACCGCCGCACCTTCGCGGCTGGCGAGGCGACGATGTCGGAATGGATGCGGAAGAACGCCTTCGTTTGCTGGCTGCCCTGCGAGCAACCGTGGGAAGAGGAGGAGACCCTGATTGAGCGACTCTTGGTCCCCCTCAATCTCGCCGGGAATCAGCGCCATCCGTTCCACGCCATTCTGACGACGCGGCGACGAGAGGCGCGCGCATTGGCGGACAACCAGCCCATCTGGAGGAGATCCGGGGGGACGCACGAAGCCGGCCACTAGGCTCTGAGACCCGCGGGCCTGGCTCTGCTTGGTCCACATCCCCCCCGGCCTGGGGCGTGATACAACAGGCGGGGCAGAACACCCGAACACTTGCGGCAACGGTGGAAGTCTGGCGTCGGATGGAACGAGAGCGGATACCGAAGTGACAAAGAAGCGTCTGGTCCCCTGGCTGCTACTCCTCCTCGCCTGCAGTGTTCCGCAGAACGCGAGTGCCGAATCCCCTCCGCGCGGCGGGCCGCCAATCCGGGTGCTCTTCATCGGAAATAGCTACACGTACTGCAACGACCTGCCTGGAATGCTGGCCCGACTGGCCGCTGCAGGAGGAATCCGAGCTGAGACCGCGATGGCTGCAGTGGGCGGCTGGACCCTCGCCGCCCATGCCGCTTCCGTTCAGACCCTGCAGACGATCCATGGGACACCTTGGAACTACGTTGTCCTCCAAGAGCAAAGCGAGGTTCCGGCAATCGAGCGTGCCCGCGTCGGGAGCATGTACCCCGCTGTTCGCTCGTTGGTCCAGGCCATCGCAGCCGCTGGCGGCACGCCCCTGCTCTTCCTCACCTGGGGTCACCGCGAGGGCTTGCCCGGGGAGGGCTGCATGGACTTTGAATCCATGCAGCGTGAGCTGGCCAAGGGATACACGCGGATTGCGCAAGAGCTGGAGGTCGGCGTGGCGCCTGTAGGAACGGCCTGGCAACAGGCGCGTAAGCAGCAACCGCAGACCAACCTCTGGGAAGCGGACGGGAGCCACCCGAACATCCAAGGGTCGTATCTCGCGGCGTGCGTCCTCTACGCCACGATGTTCAAGACAAGTCCGGTGGCGTTGAGCTATATCGCCGGTCTGCCGAATGAACGGGCGCGTGTCCTCCAGTCGATTGCAGAGGAAGTTGTCTTGAACAAGCGAACACGCTGAGATCCCCGATGAGCCGGTTCACTCTTCGCCGCGCTTCCGCAACGGAACCACCGCCGTCGGCCCGACATGGACAGAATGACTGTCAGATCGTCGTCGGAAGGAAGAACCACTACGGATCGCACTCGAAGCGCGGCGCCGAGGTGGCGGCGATCCTCTACACGCTGTTCGAGAGCACGAAGCTCGCGGGCATTGATGCCCACCGCTACGTGCTCGAGGCGACGAGACGCGCGATCGCCACACCCGGCACCGTCACCCTCCCAGAGTATTTGACCTGATCGAGTTCGGCTCAGATTCCGAGTCACTCAATCAAGATACCTCGTTTGGGGGTCGGCCGAGGACTTACGATCGATCGCGATGGCCGCGTGTGGTCAATTTTCCCTGATCGTTCACACCGCTTGGCGCGGATTGCACTGCGCAGTCACTTGCCTTTCTTGCCAAGGGCTGCATCGGCCTTGGCGTCGACCTTGGCCTTGTCGGCTGCCGTCAGGTGACCGGCTTTATACTGCTGCGAGGCCCGGGCCTTGGCGTTCGCGGCATGCGGCTTGTCCTCGACAGGATACTTGTCGCCAGGGAGCGCGAACGCAGACTTGGGAAGTGCCTTCCTACTGCGGGTTGTCAATTTCGACATAAGTCCTCCATTTGCTGAACGGTGTTCAGAAACGACCGAGGCAGCGGTAGCTCTACTTCAGACGATCGGACCCCGCTCAGATTTCCAATCACTCATTCCAGACACCCCCCTCGGGCTTGGGCAGGGACTTACGGATGATTCATCTCCCCAAGCGCATTCCCCGGGCCGGTGCTACGTGATAACCCGACCCCCAGCCGCCGTACTCGTGACCGGACCGCTCGTAGCCGCCCCCGCCATACCCCCTACCGACCAGGCAGCCACACAGCCCCATGAACAGAAGGAGCCCGAGCGCACTCACCATCCAACGTCGAAGCATGATGTTCATTTTGACTCCTTCTTGGTGTCGGTCTCGGACCACTCCATCAATCCAAACGGCGCTCCCGTCGGATCGGCCACGATCGCGACGTTGCCACCGTGGCGATCGACATGCGGTTCGACGAGCACGCGCCCGCCTAGCGCAACCGCCTTGGCTGCAGCGCCGGCGGCATCCACGACCCGCACGTAGTTGAGCCAGTGCGGAAGACGGTGGGACGAATCGCCGGGAAGTGGATTCACGCTCGCGCGAGCGTAGTCTTCGGTCAAAAGGATCACGTGTTTCTTGCCGTCTTCACTCGGCACGTCGAACACTTTATAGCCGAAGATCGTCTGGTAGAAGGCCGCGTCGGTATCCGGATTCTGGACGTGAAGCGAGCTCCAGATCCACTCTCCCGGCCCCGCCAGGACGTCGGCTGGGTCGCCACTGGTGGAGGCGAGGATCGCAAAGATAGCTCCCTCGGGGTCGGCGAGGACCGCTTGGCGGCCGCGTTGCGGGTACGTCTTGGGCTCGAACACGACCTTCGCCCCGTGCGCCAGTGCGATCGCCTTCGCGGCATCGACGTCGCGAACGGCGATGAACCCCCGCCACGCCGGCTGCCGCTGTTCACCGGCCGGCACTGCCCGCTGGAGCAGACCCGCCACCGGCCGGCCGTCGAGAAGCGCGACGGCGAAGTCCGCCTTGCCGCCCTGAAGGCCCTGGAAGGTCCAGCCGAAGAGCCCTGAATAGAACGCCTTCGCACCGGCGAGGTCCGGGGTCACCAGCTCAACCCAGATCACCTTGCCGACGTGGTGCTCGGCGCTCGCGGGCGTCACGAGCGGCGGCAGCTCAAACGGTGCCGCCATGACCGTTGCCACGCACGTGGCATACAGCAGCACGGCGCACAGGCCGTGCGACAGAAGATGTCCGGCTCGATGGCAACAGATGGTCATTTTCTCACCTCCACAACAACCGTCCGTCCCGCCGCAGGTCGGCTTGATCCGAGCCCTGCAACCAGGACACTCACCCCAAGGAGGCTCTCCGGTGCCGGCAGGTTCGTCTTCACCGTTCACCTCCGTGCCCCGAGACGCGCGCCTTCTTTCTCGATCCCTTACGAATCTAGGCCTTTGGTGGTGTGCGGGATAGTGTATTTTCCCCCTAGATCAAGGCCGCAAATTGGGTAGGAATTACGCTGCCCCTTGTGCACAAAGCTGCCGGCCAATCGTGGCGCTCAGGGGTTGGCCTCTGTGGTTCGATGCGAACCATCCCAGCCGCCGGCCAACGCTTCTTGACACTTCCGCTATCGGACTGCTAGTGCAGTAGTTACGCGAGTTGATTGCCCACGGATTTCTACGACATCGATGTTCCCCTCTTCTAGAACACACGCCGAAACCGCCAAACCGCTTCGGACCCAGCTTTCGTGGAGCCGCCCACCAGCGTCTCTGAGGGGTGCTGCGACCGGGGACATGGTTCGGCCTAGGGGGTGGCTCGACAAGGCCCTGTGCGCGCTCGGCCCCCAATTGCAGCACCCACGTGCGCACACTCCGGTTTCTTACGTGACGCAACGACCCGTTCTCGAGTAGATTCTTGATGAGACAACGCGCAACCTTGACGCCACTCTGAGCAGCCCTATACTAAAATTGGATGAGAAGAAGTTCCTTATCCCTGATGGTCGTGGGCAAACGCGTCGAGCTGCACGTTCCATTCGTGACGATCCTCAAGATCGCGCTCTCGCTCCTCCTCTTCGCAGCGATCGTCAAACTTCTTCCTGTCATCGTCATGCTGGTTGTGTCGGTGCTCCTGGCCGTTACGCTGCAGCCGGTGGCCGACTGGCTCGTCGTCCGCGGGGCCCGGCGCGGACTCGCTGTCGGTGCGATCGGCTTCGTGCTCATCGCGCTCCTGGTGATGTTCTTCGCCGTGATCTTCCCCGCCATGAAAGCTCAGCTCTCGGAGCTCACGAGGAACCTGCCGGAAATCGAGGCCAGGGTCACCACCGCCCTTCCCCCGTTGGCGCCGCTCATCCGCACTCTCGTCGCCCGGCTGAATGTCCTGAAGCCGGTCGACCTGCAGTCCTGGATGCAACGGGGTCTGTCGGTTGGAATGTTCGCCGCAAAGGCGACGACCGCGATGGTGCTCAGCGTGGTACTGACTCTCTATTTCCTCCTCGAGGGGCGGGATTTCTACGCCTGGCTGGTGAGCTACGTGCCGAGACGGTATCGCAAGCGGGTGGCGGAGACCGCGAGCGAGTCGAGCAAGGTCGTCATGGCGTATATGCGAGGTCAGGTCATCACCTGCGCGCTGTGCGGCATCTGGGTCTACGCCATGCTCATGCTCCTGCACGTCCCGGCCGCCCTGCCGCTGGCGGCCATGGCCACCATTGCCGACATCATCCCGGTGGTCGGCACGATCATCATGACGCTGCCCGGCGTAGCCGTCGCATTCATCGTCACCCCTCTGGCCGCGTTCGAAGTGCTGGTCGGCTATCTGCTCTATCACCTCATCGAGAACTACATGGTCATTCCGCACGTCTACGGCAGACAGATGCGACTCTCCACGATCGGGGTTCTCCTTTCCGTCACCATTGGCGGCTATCTGCTCGGCGTGGCCGGCGCCGTCCTGGCGCTTCCTTTCGTCGCCGCCTACCCGACCATCGAGCGCCTCTGGCTCGGAAGCTACCTGGCGCCGGAGACGATCGAGGACCACGCCGCACTGCATGACGAGAATGCCGACAGCGAAACGACCGACGAGGTACTGGGAACGACGACGGAGGAGGGGCATTAGGATTCTAGAGCTCTCGGAGGCATGGAGATTCTCGAAACCTCTCAATCTCCAAGACTGAGTACCAGGACGAGGACGTAGTCCTTGTACTGCGAGGCGTCCATGCCTCCGCGCAGTTCGTCGCAGCTTCTCCAGAGCGAGCTGTAGAGTTCTGTCGTAAGTCCTCGCAGCAGCCCGTCTTGAGGCGAGGGGACCGGTGGCACAGTATGGGCCGTGACCTACCGATTAGGCCAGCGCGTAACTGGCACGCGCAGTCGCCGGCCTATCGCCCTCCGTAGGTTCAACGAACATGGCGGTACAGCTGCCGCCATGTCACCACGCGGCGCTCGCGAGCCTCGGCGTCGCTTTCTTCGCGTAGCGCACCAATGGTAGAGGGCACCGCGAGGGACGACCACTCTTCTGCGCGCTCGCGCCGTTGCTTGTCAAGCAGACAGACGCGAAGCCACTGAAAGTCCCGTACGACCTGCGCCGGAACTTCGCCCCCAACGTCTTGGGGAGCTTGGCCCGGCCCCACCCTCCCGATCGTCGGTATTCCAATTCGTCTTCGTGATTCACCTTTGCGTTGTTGCGCATCACCGCTGCAAGCGCATCTTGAACCTCGAGGAGCGTCCCGCGCTCAAAGGCGTCTTGCGCATCCTCTCACGCCGCCTGAAGTGGATTACCATCGATAGGCCCAAGCCGAGGAATACCTAATCAGCACGGTCACTGCTTTCTTCCGTGAGCACAGCTCCCTATCAGCCGAGTAGTTCGTGGGCCTCCCTGAGTGCGTCGCGGATGGGGATGGCCTGGGGGCACTTGGGCTCGCACTCGCCGCACTCGATGCAGGCATCGGCGCCCTGGCCCCGGGAGACCAAGATGGCCTTGTAGAGCCCCGACGTGGCCTCGCGGGAATCAAACATGGCGGTGGTGTTGACCATGGAGAAGACGTCCGGGATGGACACGCCGTTGGGGCACGGCATGCAGTAGCCGCACGTGGTGCACGGTACCTTCATGCGCCCCAGGTAGTACCGGCGAACCTCCGCAGCGAGGGCCAACTCGGCTTCGCTCAGGGCCCCGGGCGCCGCGACGTCGGCTAGGGCCAGGTTCTCCCGGAGTTGTTCCTCGGTGTTCATCCCCGAGAGGGCCGTTACGACCTCGGGGTGGTGCCAGACCCATCGCCAGGCCCACTCCGCGGGCGGCCAGGGTCTTCCGCCGCGGGCCCAGATGCTCTGCACCGGCTCCGGCGGCCTTGCGGCCAGGAGGCCTCCTCGCAGCGGTTCCATGGCTATCACCCCGACCCCCCTGGATGCGGAGAGGCGCAAGCCGGCGAGGCCCGCCTGGAAATCCACGTCGAGCAGGTTGAATTGGATCTGGCAAAAGTCCCAGTCGTACCCCTCGATGATCTCAGCGAAGGCGTCGGGGGATCCGTGGAAGGAGAACCCCGCGTACGTAATGCGCCCGTCGCTCCTGGCGTGGTCGAGGGCTCGAAGGCCACCCAGGCGCTTCACGGTTTCCCAGCGTTCGCCGGTGAGGGCGTGGAGCAGGTAGAAGTCAATGGTGTCCGTCTCGAGGCGCCGGACCTGCTCGTCCAGGAAGCGTTCCCAGTCGCCCTCGGTCTGGACAAGGAACGTGGGGCACTTGGTGGCGAGCTGGACGCGCCCGCGGTAGCCATCCTTGAGGGCGCGACCGACGAAAGGCTCGCTCTGGCCGCCGTGGTAGGGATAGGCCGTGTCCACGTAGTTGACGCCTCCCTCGATGGCCTCGTGAAGGAGCCGGGCGGCCCGGGCCTCGTCGATGCGGGCCGGGTCACCGTCCACGACGGGCAGGCGCATGCAGCCAAACCCGAGGATGGATATCGGCAGGTCGGAGATCTTGGGAAAAGTCCTGTACTGCATGGCTGGCCTCCATCGGACGGGAACGCCTCGGATACCCGGGCCGCACGTGGGCGCCCGTGAGGTCCCTGCTATGTCATGCCGGAGCGGGCGCGTCCCCGCCGCCGGGTCTCTCCCGCTGCGGCGGGTCAAACCGTGAACGCGCCCCACAAACGGGCATACTACACCGACTCAACAGGAACCCAAGGTGACGCGACCTGACCGGCTCACTACAATGACACAAACCTCATGTAGGGAGTTTCGGCTCACTGACCAGCTCCTCAAAGAGAGTCCGGTAGTGGATCATCGCCTGGCGAAGGTCCTCTGTGGTGGCCTGCCCCTTCGTTTGGCGAAGCGCGATTTCGTGGGCTGTTCGATAGTTCTCAAGAACTACTGGATGGTCCACGGAGATATCAGCCGCACGCTGTTCGAACTCACTTATCGGATAGCCACGCGTCGACAACACATCACCCAATAGTTGGTCGGCTTCCGTTACCGCACTGGCGGGGCCATCCACAAACCGCGCCTGGATTCTGCGCCAGGTATCTTCGAAGCGGGTACGATCGCCGGCCGCGAGCGGCCGGACGTGGAAAGCCTCGACTCGTTCGGTGCGCTTGTCGAGCCCGGCTTCCCCATGCCGCCGGCTACCGCCTTCCTCCACGGCGCGGGCATATTCGGCGCCACCGAACTTGCCGCGCAGCCTTTCGGTCCGGCGCTTTCGGAGAAAGAGCAACGTCGCGATGACCGCAGCCACAATCACGACCAAGACGATGATTGCGGCTATTTCCGTTGTGTTCATGACCAGCCTCCAGTTTCAGTGCGATTCTGTTGGTCCAAAGCCCATTGTATGGACAGGACGTTTCTTGCCGAGCTCCTCGAGGCCACTCGCCATCTTATCGCCTTGCCCGGCGCCGTCACGCTCCCCGACCACGCCACCCGATCGGATGACGCTCGGATTCCCAGTCACTCACTCCAGACACCCCTTTGAACTTGGGCAAGGCCTCATGAATGGTCTATCCCAAAGCGCAATCCTCTCGGATGTGTTTCAAGGCCTACGCGGACGCGTCGGAAGCGACGGAGTCGAGCGGGATGGGGGCGCCGGCCGATAGGCGTGGGTAGACGACTGAACCGAGCGACGCTCGCCGCCGCGGGGCGGTGCCACGTGATAACCCGGCCCCCAGCCGCCGTAATCGCTCCCGTACGGCTCGTAGTAACCCCCGACATAACCGACGCTCACGCCTCCGTCATATCCCGGGCCGGTTGCAATGCAAGCACACAGCCCCGCGAGCAGAAGGAGCCCGAGCGCACCCACCATCCAACGTTCATGCTTGATGTTCATCTCGGCTCCTTTTTGGTGTCGGCGTCCGACCACTCCATCAAACCAAAGGCCGCTCCCGTCGGATCAGCGACGACCGCCACCTGTCCACCGTGGCGATCGGCGTGCGGTTCGACCAGCACGCGCCCGCCGAGCGCACCCACCTTGGCTGCCACGCCGACGGCATCCACGACCCGAACGAAGTTGAGCCAGTGCGGATGACGGGGGGGCGAACCTCCGGGTAGAGCATTCACGCTCGCGCGAGCGTAGTCGTCACTCGAGAGGATCAGGTGTTCCAAACCGTCGTCACTCTGCAGGTCGAAAACATCATAGCCGAAGAGCGTCTGGTAGAAGGCCGCGGCCGTGTCCGGGTTCTGGGCGTGAACGGAGGCCCAGATCCACTCTCCGGGCGCCGCTAGGACATCGGCCGGGTCACCACTGCTGGAGGCGAGGATCGCAAAGACAGCTCCCTCGGGGTCGGCGAGGACCGCTTGGCGGCCGCGTTGCGGGTACGTCTTGGGCTCGAACACGACCTTCGCCCCGTGCGCCAGTGCGATCGCCTTCGCGGCATCGACGTCGCGAACGGCGATGAACCCCCGCCACGCCGGCTGCCGCTGTTCACCGGGCGGCACTGCCCGCTGGAGCAGACCCGCCACCGGCCGGCCGTCGAGAAGCGCGACGGCGAAGTCCGCCTTGCCGCCCTGAAGGTCCTGGAAGGTCCAGCCAAACAATCCTGAATAGAACGCCTTCGCACCGGCGAGGTCCGGGGTCACAAGCTCAACCCAGATCACCTTACCGACGTGATGCTCGGCGCTCGCAGGCGTCACGAGCGGGGGCAGCTCAAACGGTGCCGCCATGACCGTTGCAACGCACGTGGCGTACAGGAGCACAGCGCATAGGCCGTGCGACAGAAGATGTCGGGTTCGATGGCGACAGATGTTCATTCTCGTCCCTCCACAACAGCCGTCCGTCCCGAGGCAGGTCGGCTCGACGACCTACGGCCTGCAACCAGGACACTCACGTCAAGGAGGTTCACCGGTGCCGTGAGGTGCGTCTTCACCGTTCGCCTCCGTGCCCCGAGACGTGTGCCTTCGGCAGGGAGCCAACATCCCCAACGAAAGGAACCACGTCTCACAATTCTCGTAGCGCACCTTCTTTCTAGGCTGTCTACAAACCTAGTTCCTTGGTGCTGTACGGGATAGAGTATTTTGTACCAGGGAGCAACACCGCAAGTCAGGTAGAAACTACATGGCCGGCATCCGGACTCCGTCGCTTTCCGAGGAGCGCCCGCGCTTGCTGTCGTGGCGCCATAGCGAAGGTCAGTCGGCCGGACCTGCCGGCCAGGGGCTCGCCCTACCCGACCGGTGGTACTCTGCCTCCCGTGACCCCTTGGCCCTTGTCCTTCCCCTCCCGCACTCGCCTGAACCACCTCCCGATGCCTCTGGCGGGCCACGCCGTATCCTGGGCGCCGCGACAAATTTCCTGTCGTCAGGACGCAAAAGGAGGCAGCAACCATGTTTGACTTCCCGTCGTTCCCGAGCTGGGATGCTCTTCACCCGAGCGTCTCGCACTTCCCGATCGCGCTGTTGCTCGTTGCACCGGCCTGCCTGTTTGCGGCCTTGTGGCTGACAAAACACCGCCGAACGCTTGCTGTCGTGGCGTTTGGGCTCATGTTGGCCGGGACGCTCGGGGTGTACCTCGCAGCCTCGACCGGGGATGCAGCGCGAGACGTCGCGCGCGACGCCGCGCCGCAGTCTCCTGAGGTCAAGGCCGCCGTCCAGACGCACGAGGACCTCGGCTCGGCGGTCCGTGCCGTCTTTTCTGCGCTGACGGTGTTGCTGGCCGCTCTACTGTTCGCGCCGCGCGTGTTCAAGCGTGAGCTGAAAGCGAGCCACTTCCTCGCGGGTCTCATCGCGCTCCTGGTCCTCTGCCTCGCGGCTGGGCTGATCCTGCTCAACACCGCCCATTCGGGCGGCCTGCTCGTCCACAAGCTGGGACTGCACGCCCGAATTCACTAAAGCGACGAGAGACACGAGTAATCCCGAACGTCGCGACCTCTGGCCGTGACGCGTCGAGGCCGAAGGTTGCGCCTTTGACGCTCGGGCCGGTGTCCTTAGCCACATTCCAGGATTCGTCAAGCCGGGCGACACGCAGGAAGTCGAGGCGCTCAAGGCTCGCACGACTGCACCAAGAAACGGTGACCTCGATCGCTCCGCTTCGATCGAAGCGCTCCTCACCAAGAAGCGACCGGCTGGCTCTTCTTCGGCGCGGAGCCGGATCCCGATCCGCGAGGCACCCTCTGGGAGATCCAGCCGGTCACGAACATTTCTGCCCTATTTGGCTCACCAGCGCTGACGATCCCCCGGAGTGGGTCCGGACATCGATTCCTTGAACTCCACCTGGAAACGCCGCGCGATACGGGCCAGGGGGCGCCCTGCCAGCCGGGTCGCGGGTCACAGGAGTGCCAGGGCAGTACTTCCCACCGCCCCAGCCTGCCGTGATGCCGTCGAGGCCGAGCTGCTCGACCCGGGGGTCGAACCCCGTCGTGCAGGTGATGTCGACAAACGGCACCCCGGCACGCACGTCGGTGGCGTGTAGACCGGTAGGATCGACGTCGTCAGCTCCTGTTCGACTCCGACCTGTTGTGCTGATGCCGACACGAAGGCAACCATCGCAAGACGTACCGCGCCCACACCGACGAACCGTAGCCGACCGATCATGGGAAGCCTCTTTGTGATACGCCCGGAGACACCGGACATGTTCTGCCGTCGCCCCCCGCGCCGGCGCCTCTTGGAATTGCCTATGACCCGATTCTCTGTCTGTGCCACACGCCTGCCAAGGCGAAGATTGGCGCGCCCGGCGCACGGGCGGCCACGAAGTGAGCAAGGACTCTCGCTCTTTGGGCTCGGGCGAGGACTTACGCCTTGTCGGCCCCCAACGGTCCGAACCTGGCAGCTCTTTGCCCCCGCACGAGTTCTGCGAAACCTCCGACGAGCAACCGTTTCGCGTGACCGTTGCGACCGGACGACGACGGTCTGGAACTGGACAACCGCACAAAACACAAGGGGCGCCCAAGGGTGCCCCGCTTGCTTCACATCCTCTGTCTCTGAGTTCCCGGTAGCGCTACCTGCCCGCCAGGCGCTCCTCGACTCCCGGGCGCATCCGGCCGCCCGCGGTGGCAGAGTCCCTCGCTCAGCGCATGGCTTGGTCGACGAGTTCGTTTGGATTGAACCACGCTCGGTTCAAATGAACGAACCGTGATCGGTGCACGAGCGCCAAACGACCAGGCGCCCGCACTCAGTCCCGGGATCGGCGGAGCACGGTACAATTCTCCACGGTCAGGAGGACGGCATGACTCGCGCGCACATCCTCGTTGTCGTCGCCGCGATGGCGGCAATCGGACTTCCCCTCTCGGCACAGGAGACGCACGGCATCAACGCGGCCGACATGGACGCGACCGCCAAGCCGTGCCAGGACTTCTTCCAGTACGCCGACAGCGGCTGGACTAGGGCGCACCCGATCCCGGCGGAGTATCCGCGCTGGGGCACGTTCAACGTGCTCGGTGAGGAGAACCGCGACAGGCAGCGCGGGATCCTCGAGGCCCTCGCCAAGCGCACGGACCTCGTCGCCGGCTCCGAGGAGAAGAAGCTCTCCGACTACTGGTGCGCGTGCATGGACGAGAAGGCCGTCGAGGCCGCCGGAATCAAGCCGATCGGGCCGGAGCTCGAGCGAATCACCGCCGTCAAGTCGGCGGCCGACCTCCAGGCCGAGGTGGCGCGGCTGCAGAGCCAGGGCGTCCGAGTACTGTTCGGCTTCGGCTCCGAGCAGGACCGCAAGAACAGCGAGGAAGTGATCGCCAGCCTGCAGCAGGGCGGACTGGGGCTGCCCGACCGCGACTACTACCTGAACGACGACGCCCGCTCCAAGGAGATCCGCGACAAATACGCCGCCCACGTGGCGGCGATGCTGGGCCTGCTCGGTGACGACCCCGCCCTGGCGAAGGCGGAGGCCGGGACGGTGGTCGCGCTCGAGACCGAGCTCGCAAAGGTCTCGATGGCGCGGGTCGACCGGCGCGACCCCGAGAAGACGTATCACCGGATGGCCGAAGCGGAGCTGGCCAAGCTGGCGCCGGATTTCGACTGGCCCGGTTACTTCGAGACGCAGCAGGCGCCCCCCATCGCGTCGCTCAACGTGGCGCAGCCCGACTTCGTCCGCGGGATGAACGCCCTGCTCGCCCGCACTCCCCTCGATCAATGGAAGGTCTACCTGCGCTGGCACCTCGCGAGCTCGGCGGCGCCGCACCTCTCCTCGGCTTTCGTCAACGAGGAGTTCCAGTTCCGCGGAAAAGTGCTGCAAGGCACCGAGAAGCTCGAAGAACGGTGGAAGCGCTGCGTCTCTGGCGCGGACCGGCAGCTCGGCTTCGCCCTCGGCCGGCTCTACGTGGAGAAGTACTTCCCACCCGAGGCCAAGGCGCAGGCCGACCGCTTGGTGCACAACCTGATGGCCGCGCTGCGGGCCGACATCGCCACGCTCGACTGGATGGGCCCGGAGACGAAGAAGGCCGCCATCGCCAAACTCGACGCCTTCACGCCGAAAATCGGCTACCCCGACAAGTGGCGCGACTACTCGAAGTACGAGCTGAGGGCCGATTCCCACGCCGCCAACGTCGCGCGCGGCGACGCCTTCGAGTTCCACCGCGTGATCGACAAGATCGGCCGGCCGGTGGACCGGACCGAGTGGGGGATGACGCCGCCCACCGTGAACGCCTCCTACAACGCATCGCGCAACGAGATCGTGTTCCCGGCGGGTATCCTGCAGCCACCTTTCTTCGACCCCAAGGCGGACGACGCGGTGAACTACGGCGCGATCGGCGCCGTGATCGGACACGAGATGACCCACGGCTTCGACGACCAGGGGCGCAAGTCCGACGCCAAGGGGAACCTCAACGACTGGTGGACACCCGCGGACGCGAAGGCGTACGAGGCACGCGCGGCGTGCGTCCAGCGCCAGTTCGACGCCTACGAGGTGCAGCCCGGCCTGCACGAGAACGGCAAGCTCGTCCTCGGGGAGAGCATCGCCGACCTCGGCGGCCTCACCATCGCCCACAAGGCGTTCGAGATGAGCCTCGCCGGTGCGACGCCGCCCGTGATCGAAGGGCGGACCGCGGACCAGCGCTTTTACCTCGCCTTCGCTCGCGTGTGGGCCGGCGCCGCGCGCCCGCAATTCGAGCAACTGATGGTGAAGACCGATCCACACCCGGCGCCGCAGTTCCGGGCGATCGGAGCGCCCTCGAACATCCCGGAGTTCGCCGCGGCGTTCGGGTGCAAGCCGGGCGACCTGATGGTCCGCGCCGAGGCCTGCCGCATCTGGTAGCGCCGGCCTTTGTCGATCCGGCGATTTGGGCGCCAGGCAGTGACCCGAGGCCGGGGCAAGCGAGGAAGCCGGCCAGCACCTGAGTCGCCGCGATGGCGATCAGGCGCCGATCGTGATTTCCCGCCGCGCCTCAGATGTTCCGCGCCTCCAGGCCGTACCCCTTCTTCCGGTCCTCGGCCTTGAGGAGGAACGCGAAGACGAGGGCCAGGACGGCGAAGCCGGTGAAGATCATCATCGGAAGGGTGTAGTCGTACGTGACGACGCTCTGGCCGTCGACAACCCTCGAGCCGGTAATGCAGAACTTGTAAAGCACCCAGCCGATAAGGGCGGGAACACCCATGAGGCCCCAGTTCTGGACCCAGAAAATCACTGCGTAGGCGGTTCCGAGCTGCCTCTCCGGGATGATCTTCGGCACCGAGGGCCACATCGCGGACGGCACGAGGGAGAAGCCCACGCCGAGGATCACCGTCAACACCAGCGCGATCGGCCAGTAGGTCAGGAACGGGATCGTGAAGAGCACATGGACGAAGATCAGCAGGCACGATCCGAGGATCATGATGCTGGCTCCCCTGCCCTTACGGTCGTACAGGTTGCCGAACAGCGGCGTCAGGAGGATCGTCCCGAACGGCAGCACGCTCGGGATGATGCCGGCCAGGCTCTCCTTGACGTGGAACTTCTGGACCATGAGATCGCTCGCGTACTTCAGGAACGGGAACACCGCGGAGTAGAAGAGCACGCACAGGATGGCGATGTACCAGAACCCCCTGTTCTTGATGATGAGGCCGATGTCGGAGAGCCGGAAGGCATCCTCGTCCGTCGGCGAGCGGCCGGCGGCCGCCTCCGAGGCGTCCAGCCTCCGGTCCATGACGCAGTAGAAAAGGAACGAGAGCAGGCCGATGCAAAGCAGGACGAGGCCCAGCAGGATGGGAGCCGCCACCGACTTGAAGTACACGGCCAGGGGAGGGCTCGCCCCGAGCGCCAACGCAGTGCCGATGCGGGCGGTCGCGAGCTGGAGCCCCATGGCCAGGGCGATTTCCTTGCCCTTGAACCACTTGACGATGATCTTCGTGGCGGTGATCCCCGCCACCTCGACGCCGACCCCGAAGATGGCGAAGCCAATGGCGGCGATCATCACCTGCGCCTTCCAGCCGAGAATCGTGGCGCCGTCGAGGGCGTGCGTGCTTACGGCGAAGTACTTGAGCGCCGTGCCGAGGACCATGACGACCCCGGCGGCCACGCCGGTGAAGCGCATGCCCATCTTGTCGAGGACGATCCCCCCGAAGATGAGCATCAGGAGGAAGACGTTGAACCACCCGTAGGCGCTCGTGAAGAACCCGTACTCGTTGCTGTTCCACCCCAGCTGCTGCTCGAGCAGCGGCTTGAGCGGCGACATCACGTCACCGATGAAGTACCCACACATCATCGTGAAAGCCACAACGGCGAGGGCGGTCCAGCGGGCTGCCTTCGAGTCGCGGAGCGATGCCTGAATCGCTTCAACCATGGTTCCTCCTGAAAGGAAAGCGACAGAAACAGCATAAGTCCGGGACGGGCTGGCCGCCGAGGGCTGAGCCTGGCGGCATCGGCGGGGTCGTGTTCACGTTGCCCGATCTTACCTCAGACCTGCCCGCGGTCCCTCCACCGCGCCGCGACCCCCGTGCGGTGCCTCGCGTCCGCATCGGGCCGGCCAGACCTTCGGGTGCGAAGCGGCTCTGACGCCGTTGACAGGACGGGCAGACATGCGCTGGAGTTCGCCGGCCGGGAGAGCCCGGAGGAGGACCGATCGTGACCAGGCACAGCAGTGCCCATGTAATCTCGTTGGCTGTCTCGCTCCTCAGCGCCTCGGCCGTTGCTCCCCGTCCGCTGCACGCCGCAACGCCGTCGGAGGTGAGGTCGCTGAGAGGACTGTCGGGGGTCGAGGTCGTCATCGAAAACCTCACCGACGAAATGCAGGGGTTGGGCTTGAATGCGGAGCAGCTCCGCGGGGAAGTCCAGTCGCGGCTACAGGAGAGCGGCATCCGCGTCCTGACTGCGGACGATCAAGCCTCCGGCAGGCCGTGGCTCTACGTGCGAATCTCCGCCTTCAAGAGTTCGAACGTGCCACTCGTCAGCTACTACGTCAGCGCCCAGCTGCGGCAGGACGTGACGCTCGACCGCAGCCCGGATCTCCACCTCGGGGCGATCACGTGGGACGTCGGCGCCGGCGGGCTCGCCGGTGTCAGCGTGATTGTCGAGGCCGTGCGCGGGACGGTTCAGAACCTCGCGGAAAAGTTCTCGACGGAATTCTTGACGGTGAACAACCGGCGCTGACGACATCGGGGACAGACCGGTCTGACGCTGGGAGACCCGGGCACGGACGCTGAGCGTTCTGCAAGCCTCCCGTTGACACGCCCGGCGGTAGCTCGCACCCTTCCATCGGTTGCTCCGGTGGTATGCTCTGAGAAAGGGAGAACACAATGGCACGGCAGGCGGGTGCTGTCCTTGGGATGCTGTTCTTTGCGCATGCAGTGGCGGCGCAGTCTACTCAGCCAGGGAGTACGTTTGTCGGCGCGGGCGCCGGCGGGGCGGTCGCCACCGAGGTTTCAGCAGAGACGAGCGGATGCGGCGAGAGCTGGCAGGTAGTGAGCCCCTCACCCACGGGCAATTCGCTCCTGGCCATCACGTGGACGGGCAGCCAATTCGTTGCAGTCGGCGCGCTGGGGACGATCCTCATGAGCCCGGACGGAGCAACGTGGACCTCACACAACCAGGCACCGACCTCGGACCTGGCGGGCGTCACATGGACCGGCGGGGAGCTTGTCGCCGTGGGCTCGGTGGGCACGATTCTCACGAGCCCGGACGGAGCAACGTGGACCTCACACAACCAGGCACCGACCTCAAACCTGGCGGGCGTCACATGGACCGGTGGCGAGCTGGTGGCCGTGGGCTCGGTTGGCACGATTCTCACGAGCCCGGACGGTCTTACGTGGACCTCACACAACTGGGGGGCCTCAAACCTGGCGGGCGTCACATGGACCGGTGGTGAGCTTGTGGCCGTGGGTTCGCTGGGGACGATCCTCACGAGTCCAGACGGTGTTACATGGGCCTCACACAACTGGGGGAACTCAAACCTCGCGGGCGTCACATGGACCGGTGGGCAGCTTGTGGCCGTGGGCTCGCAGGGAACGATCTTGACGAGCCCGGACGGCATAACGTGGACGCCACAAACCTCGGGGACCCAGGCCAACCTATCGAGTGTCGCCTGGACCACCACAAGGCTCGTCGTGGTGGGCGACAACGGCGTAGTGATGACGAGCGCCGACGGCACTTTGTGGACTCAGCAGACGTCCGGCGTGTCCAGCCAGCTCAAGGCCGTCGTCTGGACTGGCACTCAACTCGCGGCGGTGGGGGCCTACGGCACAATCCTCACGAGCCAGTGTGCCGCGCCCTGCTCGCCTCCATCGATCACCTCCCAGCCGCAGAGCCAGAGTATCCCGAGCGGCCAAACCGCCACGCTCTCCGTGAGCGCGGCGGGCACGACTCCGCTTTCTTACCAGTGGTACCAGGGCACCTCCGGGGACACCTCGACCCCGGTCGGCAACGCAAACAACTTCACCACCCCTCCGCTGACGAGCATCACGAGCTACTGGGTGCGCGTCTCGAACGCCTGCGGCGAGGCAGACAGCGTCACGGCGACCGTTTCGATCAACATTATCGCGCCTTCGATCACGTCGCAGCCGCAGAGCCAAACTGTCCAAAGCGGGCAAACCGCGACGCTCTACGTCAGCGCAACGGGCACCGCGCCGCTCTCCTACCAGTGGTACAAGGGCGCCTCCGGCGACACCTCGACCCCGGTCGGCACCAACGCGAGCAGCTTCACCACCCCGGCGCTGACCGCCACCACGAGCTACTGGGTGCGGGTGAGCAACTCGGGCGGCCACACCGACTCCGTGACGGCGACCGTGTCAGTGAGCGTCACTTCGCCGTCGATCACCTCGCAACCGCAGAGCCAGAGTATCCAGAGCGGGCAAACCGCCACGCTCTCCGTGGCCGCGACAGGCACGGCGCCGCTTTCCTTCCAGTGGTACCAGGGCGCCTCCGGGGATACCTCGACACCAGTTGGCACCGCGAACACCTTCACCACCCCGCCCCTGACCGCCACGACGAGCTACTGGGTGCGGGTGAGCAACTCGGACGGTTTCGTCGACTCGGCGACGGCAGAGATCACGGTGGAGCCCGCGTATGCCTACTTCATCTGGGTGCCGGTGGCGAGCCACATCTCCGGCAGGAACAACAGCCAGTGGCGGAGCGACCTCGGCCTGCTCAACACCGGCAGCGTCACGGCCAACGCGCAGATCACGTTCTTCGGCAGCGACACCCTCGTGAGCAACACGACCTACGTGCCGGCTGGGACGCAGTCGATCCTGACCGATTTGGTCGGGCAACTTGGCGGCAGTGGCTCGGGAGCAATCGAGGTTCTCTCGGACCAGCCGATCAAGGTCACGGCGCGCACCTACAACCAGGTCGCGTCGGGTGCGAGCTGCTACGCCAACGGCACGCAGGGTCAGGACTACCCGGCGGTGGTCACCAGCGATGGTCTGGGTGCGGGTCAGAGCGCATACCTCGCGGGACTGACCGAGAACGCGTCGTACCGCTGCAACATCGGAGTTGTCAACACGGGCGCAGGGAGCGCGATGGTGCTGGTCGAGCTTTTCGACGGGTCTGGAGCCAAGTTGACCGACTACACGGTGTCGTTGGCCGCGGGGCATTGGGCGCAGGAGACGCAGCCGTATTTCAACATTGCCGGTCAGACGGCGATGGATCGTGGCTACGCCAAGATCACGGTGCAGTCGGGATCGGGGGGGTTCGCCTTCGCCTCGGTGATCGACAACATCACCAACGATCCGACTACCGTCGCCATGCAGCGGTAGCGGCGGTCCCTACCGCGCAGTTGTCTCGGCACGCTAACGTGGACGCCGATCCTTCACACCGCCGACATTGCCGGTTACATCGCCCTCGGGCGCCGGAGTGGCAACGGATCGTCCCTACCGCTCCGCTCAGCGCCTGACAAGACTGTCTTTTCGGTCAGTCCCGCGAGGTATGCGCTCTGACCCGCGCCCAGGCCGCAGATCTCACGAAATGGCCGCCGGCAGCCGGCCTCCTTCCCTCCCTGGCCCGTGCTCGATTCCTCGCCACGGGCTGTCTAAGGAGACCTTTCAAGTGCAGCTGGGCGTTCGCCTCGGCCCGTACGAGGTCGTCGCCCCGATCGGCGCGGGCGGTATGGGCGAGGTGTACCGCGCCCGCGACACGCGCCTGGGCCGTGACGTCGCGATCAAGGTACTGCCGACGGAGTTTGCCGCTGACCCTGATCGGCTCCGGCGGTTCGAGCAGGAGGCACGAGCGGTCGCGGCGGTCGACCACCCCAACATCCTCGCCATCCACGATGTTGACCTGCCCCCGGGTTGCGGAACAGAGCGTATGGTAGTCCTCTCGGTGCTGCCGTCGGGCCGAGCGGAGCGAAGTCAGGTTGCGGGGAGGAGCAGGCGGATTTCCAGCCACCGCCTGCCCCTTTCTCGGTCCGGCCGAAAGACCCCGTCTCGCAGCTGAGGATCGGGACAGAGGATCCCGCGGCTCTCAGACGAAGCCGGCGATGTGGTGAGGCACGTAAGGCGCCTCCAGCGCCGCCACCTCTTCGTGCGAGAGCTGCATGCCGAGGGCCGCCACCGCCGCGTCCAAGTGCTCAAGCTTCGTCGCGCCCACGATCGGGGCGGTCACGCCGTCCTTCTGGAGCAGCCAGGCGAGGGCGATCTGCGCATGCGGCAGCTTGCGGGTCCCCGCCACCGCTTCGAGCGCGGCAATGACCCGCTCGTCGGCCTCGGGCATCGCCGAGTAGAGCGTCTTGCCGAAGCGATCCGTCTCCGAACGCTTCGTTTCCATCGCCTTCGGCGGGCGGGCCAGGTGACCGCGCGCCAGGGGGCTCCACGGGATCAGCCCGACGCCCTGGTCAAGGCACAGCGGCACCATCTCGCGCTCCTCCTCGCGATACAGCAGGTTGTAGTGGTTCTGCATGGACACGAAGCGCGCCCAGCCGTGCTTCTCGGCGACGTGCTGCGCCTTGGCGAACTGCCAGGCGTGCATCGACGAGGCCCCCAGGTAGCGCGCCTTGCCCATGCGGACGACGTCGTGCAGCGCCTCCATTGTCTCCTCGATCGGTGTCGCGGGGTCCCAGCGATGGATCTGGTAGAGGTCGACGTAGTCTGTCCCGAGCCGCCTGAGGCTGGCGTCGATCTCGTGGAGGATCGCCTTGCGCGACAGCCCGCCGCCGTTCGGGCCGGGCCGCATCACCCCGTGGACCTTGGTGGCGATGACGACCTCTTCACGGCGGGTGAACTCGCGCAGCGCGCGGCCGGTGATCTCCTCACTGGCCCCAAACGAGTAGACGTTGGCCGTGTCGAAGAAGTTGATGCCGAGCTCGACGGCGCGCTCGAAAAACGGACGCGCTTCGTCCTCCTTGAGCGCCCACTGCCAGCGCATCGTCGAGCCGGCCACCGTCGCGCCTGGATCGCCGTAGCTCATGCAACCAAGACAGATCCGGGAGACGGTGAGACCGGTGTTGCCCAGTCGCACGTAGTCCATGGTCATGATGGCCTCCTCGGCGTGGGTCGGGCTTTCGTCGCCTCGCGCGAGCTGCCCCGCGACGATCTTACAACGGCTCCGGCGGCACGAAGCTGCCGCGAACCGGGCCGAACGCCAGCAACTCCGCCAGCCACGCCGCTACGACCACCCAAGCTGAGAAAGGAAACTGCTACCCCTTATCCCTAACTCTCACTTTCTTTCGCTAGGAGCCTGGAGCCAGCCCCTGCGCGGCATGAGCACCGGGCGCACGGCGCTGGGCTTCCCCGGCAACGTCGTGCAGGCGGACGATCCGGGCAGCCAGTAGCGCGGGCTCGTCGCCCGCGCTACTCTCGGCGCCGAGGAGAGAGCGCATGGACCTCGAGACCGCCATCCGCACCCGCAGGAGCATCCGCAAGTTCACCACCGCGCCCGTCATCGACGAGACGATCCGCGAGCTGCTCGACGTCGCCCGCTGGGCGCCGTCGTGGGCCAACACGCAGTGCTGGAGCGTGCACGTGCTCGGCGGCGCGGCCCTCGAACGGCTGCGCGCCGCCTACCGCGACGCCGTGGAGCACAAGGCCGAGCGGCGCTTCGACGTCCCGCCGCACCGCCCCGACTGGCCGGCGCCCATGCGCGCGCGCACGCAGCGGCTACTCGCGGCGCGCGCCGCCGCGACTGAGGTCGCGCCGGTCACGCCGCCGCCGTTCCCGGCCGACCTCTTCGCCGCCCCGCGCATGGTCCTCTTCGCCGTCGACGAGCGGCTGCAGGCCGAGTACGCGTGCTTTGACGCCGGGCTGCTCGTGCAGAGCTTCTGCCTGGCGGCGCACGCGCGCGGGCTGGGCACCTGCATCATGGCGATGGCGGTGGCCTACGCCGACGTCCTCCGCGAGCTCGTCCCGCAGGCGCGCGGGCAGCGCTTCGTTGTCGGCGTCGCCGTCGGCGTGCCCGACGAGCAGGCACCGGTCAACGGCTTCCCGCGGGAGCGCGCGGGCCTCGACGAGATCGCCACCTTCACCACCGCGTAGGCGTCGTCACTCCGCGAGCGTGAACACCCGCAGGCGCTGGCGAGGCCGCGCTGCGCGGGCGCAGCGAGCGGCTGCGGGCGCCCCCCGGCGCTGCCTAATCTTCACACCTGCCATGAGGCGGACGCGACGGCGAGAGCCATGCCCGGTAAAGGTCTGCCGGGCATGGCTCTCGCCCCTCCGCGCGCTCCCATCGCCCCGCGATCGCCCCGGTTGGGTGCCTCGCCCAGCCTCCATCCCCGCAATCGGCCCCTCCCCCGCCCTTGACTGGGCCTTCCACAGCCCTACCATGCCCCAAGGTGAGAAGAGAAATTCCGATCCCTTAGAGTGAATACGTGCGGTGGCGGGGAGCACGGCGAAAACGGAGGTGATCGATGGAGCCATTTCGCTATCACGTCTACGTGTGTACCCAGGAGAAGCCGGACGGCGCGCCGTGCTGCGCGGCGCGAGGCGGGCAGGGAGTGCTCGACGCGCTGCGGGCGGAGCTCGGCAAGGCCGGCCTCGGAGACGAGGTGCAGGTGACGACCTCGGGCTCGCTCGGGATGTGCGAGCGCGGCCCGAACATGGTCGTCTACCCAGACGGTGTTTGGTACTCCGGCGTGCAGGTAGGCGACCTGCCCGAGATCATCCGCGAGCACTTCCTCGCCGGTCGGCCCGTGATGCGCCTCGTCAACGCCGACCCGGTGGCGCTGAAGGCCGAGATCCTGGAGAACAAGCGCAAGGCGATCGCCGCCATGAAAGCGCGCGTCGCGGCACAGCAGGGGAAGTAAAGGACCGGGCTCGGGTTCGATCCCTTATCCCTGTTCCTCGTCCCCGCGCAGTGAGCGCGCGGCGCATCGCAGGGAGGAGTTCCGATGAGGTACTTCGCGGTCGAGAGCACGTTCCGCCAGCCGGTGCCGGTGGGCGCGGAGGAGCTGCAGCGGCTGATCCGGGAGCACCACCGCTACCTCGCGCGCGGCTTCGCCGAGGGGTGGATCCTGCTCTCCGGGCCGAAGGCCGCCGGCGGCGGAGGCGTGATCGTGATGAAGGCCGACACCCCCGCCGAGGTTGAGGAGTACCTCGCCGCCGACCCGATGAAGGTCGCGCGGGTGCAGAACTACCATCCGATCGAGTTCAAGCTGCACGATTGCCAGCCCGCCGTGCGCCCCTGGTTCGCCTGAACTGCGCGCGGCGGAACCGTTTTCTGCCGGCGGCCCCGTACAAGGCGTGTTCGGCGCCGTGATGACCCGGCCGCGGGCCATCCCCACGGGCAACGTCGGCGACCTGGACTTCGCGGTCCCCGGGATCCTGGCCCAGAGCGTGCTCCCGTGGCCATCTTCTACGGTATCTCGCTGATCTGGGAGCGCGACCTCGGCATCCTGCACACCTTCCTGGCGAGCCCCGCGTACCGCAGCGCTCCGGTGACCAGCAAGGCGGCCTCGGCTGGCGTGCGGGCGGTGGCCCAGGCCGTCATCGTCGGCGTGCTCGCCCGCGCGATGGAAGCCCACCTCCGCTTGGAGCTCCGGCCGCTGGGCGGCGCGCTGGTATTCACCATGCTGGGAGCGGCCATCTTCTCGACGTTCTCGCTCGCTATCGCCTGCCTGGTCAGGACGCGTGAGCGCTTCATGGGGATCGGTCAGGTGCTCACGATGCCGCTGTTCGTCGCCTCGAACGCGATCTACCCGCTCACAGTGATGCCCCGCCGGCTGCAGGTACTCTCGCGGGGCAACGCGCTCACCTACCAGGTGGACGCGCTGCGGACGCTGATGATCCACGAGAGCCAGTCCGCCATGGGCCTCCCAACCCACCTCGCCGTCGAGGTCGTCATCCTGCTCGTGCTGATAGGCATCGCGGCTGGGCTCTGCCCGACGGCGATTCGGTAGGGGCCGCAGGTGAACCTGTGACGACACATACTGGATCTACACTGACGGATCGAGATCTCACCCGGCCTGTGCGAGCGCCGGGTGATGCGAGGTGAGGCATGAGCGAACGACAGCGACTCGAAGGCAAGGTGGCGATCGTGACCGGCGGTGGCCGCGGGCTCGGCAAGGCGATGGCGTTGGGGCTCGCGCGCGCCGGAGCGTGCGTGGCGATCACGGCGGCCCGCGCGCGGGAGGAGATCGAGGCAGTCGCCCGCGAAGACGGAGCGGGCCACATCCTCCCTCTCCAGGCCGACGTGAGCTCCGAGGCCGCGTGCGCCCGCGTCGTGGCCGAGGTGGTTCACCGCCTGGGCCCGGTGGACATCCTGGTCAACAACGCCGGGCGCGGGATGCGCTTCGTCTCCGAGCGCTTCATGACCGAGCCGACGAGCTTCTGGGAGACGAGCGCAGAGACGTGGGAGATGGTGATCGCGACCAACGTGAACGGCCCGTTCTTCATGGCCCGTGCCGTCGTGCCGGGGATGCTCGAGCGCGGCTGGGGGCGGGTCGTCAACATCTCCATGAACCACCAGACCATGCGGCGGAAGGGCTTCTCCCCGTACGGGCCTTCCAAGGCGGCGCTGGAGTCGGAGACGATCATCTGGTCGCAGGAGCTCGAGGGGACAGGCGTTACCGTCAACGCGCTCCTGCCCGGCGGGGCCACGCGCACCGGCATGGTCCCGGATGACGTCCCCGAGCAGATTCGCCGCTCGCTGCTCGAACCGGAGATCGTCGT
>PMLC01000101.1:64723-93709 GCA_003158745.1 Acidobacteriota bacterium | reverse complement strand
GGTCGCCTCACCGCCGGTCTCGCCGAGAACGGCGTGCCGCCGGCTGTCGCTCCGGTGGTGAGGGCGGCGGCCGAGGCCGCCAGGGCCGCAAGGGGTTCCATTCTGGTCGGGTACTGGAACGATTTCAGCCCGGGCCTGCTCGAGTGGGAGGGGTACCGCTCGGTGCCCGGGTTCGAGTCCGGGGACGTGCCGCGGCCGGCCGACAAGGCTCTGCGGGACGCCGCCCCGTATCGCCTCCCGGAGAGTGCAGCGCAACTGGGAGGGGTCAACGCCATCCTGATCCTGGACCTGCAGCCGGACGGAACGGCGTGGCGCGACGGTTGGACACGTGAGACCGCCTGGCTTGACCCGGCGCGCCGAGCGGTCGAGACCGACCCCAGATGGCACCTTCGCTCCCGGCAGTCGTTCCCCGATTCCGGCTACCGCTTGAGCGTCTACGACCTCACATCTGGGACCGGGGAGCCTCCGGTTCGGTGAACCGGCCAGGGTACCCAGAACGCGTCGCGGTCGTCGCTCGCACTCGTCGTGGTGCGGTAGGCGCCGCCAGTCATTGCGGCGAGAATTGCCTTGGCCGCTCGGGTCACGCTCGACGCTCGTAGCACGGCCACGGTAGGACGCGTCGTCCGACTCTTCGAACTCGCTGCCGTTGCGGGGCGTCCAGTTGCAGGCTGGACGACGAGGCGATCTCGAGGATTCCTGCGGGATTGCCACGGTCCTCGCGCCGGGTTCGGGAACCTCTTAACGACACCGGGCGACGCCGGGGCTGCTCCGCCCGGCCGACGGTTTCATGGTTTGGCCGGAGTGCGTCCGAGGGCGGCGTCGATTTCGGAGAGCTCGCCCTCGCCAAACGCGCAATGGCTGAGTGCGCCCAGGTTTTCCTCGAGCTGCCGGACGCTGCTCGCGCCCACGATCGCCGAGGTGACCTGCGGCTTGCGCAGGACCCATGCGATCGCCATCTGGGCGAGCGTCTGGCCGCGGCGCTCGGAGATCGCATGGAGCCGGCGGACCTTTTCGCGGCTGGCCTCGACGTCCTTCCCGGTCAGCCATACCCCTTCGGTTCTGGAGGCGCGCGCTCCTGGCGGGATCCCCTGCAGGTAGCGGCCGGCCAGCTGACCCTGTGCGAGCGGCGAGAAGGCGATGCAGCCGATTCCCTCATGCTCGAGAACGCCGAGGAGCTCGCCCTCGACCCACCGGTTGAGCATGTTGTAGACCGGTTGGTGGATCAGGCACGGGGTGCCGAGGCCACGCAAGACCTGGGCCGCCTGGCGGGTCTGATCCGGCGAATACGAGGAGATCCCGGCGTAGAGCGCCTTGCCCTGCCGCACCGCCGCGTCGAGCGCCGACATCGTCTCCTGCATCGGCGTGTCCGGGTCCGGGCGATGGCTGTAGAAGACATCCACGTATTCGAGCCCCATCCGCCGCAGCGACTGGTCGAGGCTCGCGAGCAGGTACTTGCGCGAGCCGAGGTCGCCGTAGGGGCCGGGCCACATCTCCCATCCAGCCTTCGTAGAGATCACGAGCTCGTCGCGGTGCGCGGCGAAGTCTTCCCGTAGCAGTCTCCCGAGCGTTTCCTCCGCGGAGCCAGGCGGCGGGCCGTAGTTGTTCGCCAGGTCGAAGTGGGTGACGCCGAGGTCGAAGGCGCGGCAAGCCATCGCGCGAGCGGTCTCGAAGCTGTCGCCGCCACCGAAGTTGTACCACCACCCGAGCGAGATCGCCGGCAACTTGAGACCGCTGCGGCCACACCGGTTGTAGCGCATCGTGTCGTACCTGGTCGTCAGAGGTTGGTAGCTCATGGCACGCCGATGATAGGCCATGCGCGCCGTGGGCGCGCGCACGCACCTGGCGCGCGAAAGCGGGCGCGGACGGAGCGCCACGCCGGATCCCCTGCGAACCGGCCGGGCCCTTGCAACCGCGCGGGCACGTGTAGGATGTGAACGCTAAAAGACACCCATGAAACAGCCCGGCCGCTCCTCTGTGCCCAGCGTGCCCCACTTCCGGGCCGCTGTCCTCGCCACTCTGCTTGCGCTCGCGGGCGCCTGTGCGCATGAAGGGCCTGGCCGTCGCGAGCCGTTGCGAGCCCCGACCTCGAAGCCTGGATCGCGAGGAAGTCGCGGGCCTCGGCCGAGCGCCTGCTTCGAGACGTTTCGAGCGGTGCAACCGTCGAGAAGAAGCTCGAGACGAAATGCGTCGCGGACGACAGAATGGAGTTCGTTCGGGAGGCGATCCGCAACGGGGACCCGCACCTCCGGCTCGTGGGCGACGTGCTTTTTCAAACCGTGATCGCCTCACCCGGCTCGGTCGTGGCGGCGCCCGCGGGCACGCCACCCGAGCCCGACTCCTTCTTCCACTTGACCCGAGACAGCGCACTCGTCATGGACGCGCTCATCACCCAGATGCGCGCGCACCCTGCTGCCGCGCGCCAGGTGATCGGGGCGAGGCTCGAGGAGTTTGTGTCATTCATCGGGAAGCTGCAGGAGTCCAAGGCCGGCCTCGGCGAGCCGCGCTTCAACGCGGACGGGACGATGGACTTCCTGAAATGGTCGAGGCCACAGCACGATGGCCGAGGGCGGCCGCGCCCCAATTCCTCTACCCCGGGTAAGACGGGCGACCTTCGTCGCCTCCGCCAGCGCCGACGGCTTGACCGTGTTCAGCTGCATGAAGATGAACCAGGAGCCGGCGCCATGCCGGTCGTCGTTGGTCTTGTGGTCTCTCCTCGCCGGGCGTAGATTTGAGACGCGACTGGTCGAGGAAACATCGAATCGGGGCGCCCGAGCCGAGCTGCGGGCTGCCGACGGTCTAAGGGAGGTGTTTTGTGAACGTGCTCACGAGTAAGAAGATCATGGCCGCTGCGGCGATGGCTCTCCTTGCTGCCGGGGTCGGACGCGCCAACTTCGCCGGCACTGACGTGTTCATCCCTTCGCTGGGACACGGACCCGGCTCGGCCCAGTCTCAGTGGAACGCCTGCATCTGGGTCCACAACCCCAACGCCGCGCCGGTCAACGTGACGTTCCGTCTCCTCCTGCGCGACCAGGCCAACCCCTCCGCGCAGGTCTACAACGACACCATCCAAGCCGGCGACACCCGGCGCTACGACGACGCCCTCGCCACCCTGTTCGGCGTCACAACCAAGACCTTCGGCGCGGTGCGGGTGACCACCCCTGCAGGCCAGGCGGTCATCGTCAACGCGCGCTCGTATTCCACGCCGCCCGGCGGCGATCCGATGGACACGGTGGGCCAGTTCTACGCCGCGATCCCGGCCTCGTTCGCCATCGGTCCCCAACAGAAAACCGAGCTGTTGGGCGTCTTCCAGACGACGCCGCAGGCCAACTCGGAGTTCCGCTACAACTACGGCTTCGTGGAGACCACCGGCAACACGGTCACGGTGCTGGTGACGGCGCTCGACGAGACCGGCTTGACGGTGGGGAGCAAGAGCTACACGCTGGGGGGATATCAGGCGAGTCAGTACAACATCACCGACCTTCTGCCGCAGGTCAACACGACGAACGTGCGGCTGGAAGTGACGGTGACGTCGGGACCGGGGCAGGTGGTGGCGTTCGGGTCGGGGATTGCCAACCGGTCGAACGATCCGTCGACGTTCGAGATGAGCTTCCGGGACGCCTTGCTGGCGGCGAACAACCCGGGCGGCGGCCTGAGCTCGGTCTCGCACGACGGCACGCTTCAAGGCGACGGCACCACTGCTACTCCCCTCGGGATCGCCACCGGAGGCGTGAGCAAGACCAAGCTGGCGGCGTCGGGCGGCATCAGCGGACAGGTCCTGGGCACCGACGGCACCAACCTCACATGGACGAACGCCGGGCTCTCGCTGCCGTTCACCGGGACCGCCGCCTCGAGCGGGCCGTCGTTTGCCGTGACCAACAACACCGGCAACATCGCAATCCAGGGGACCGCTCTGCCCGTGTCGGGCATCAACCAGCCCGGGATTCTCGGCGTAGGCGGCGGAGCCAGCACCTTCACGGGGGACGTCGGCATTCCCATGGGCGTTTGGGGAGCTTCGCACGCTGGCGTGGGCGTCCTCGGGACGAGCGACAATAAGGCTGGCGTGATTGGTACTGGCGCTGTGGAGGGCGTCGTCGGAGTAAGCGGCGACGGCACTGGCGTCCTCGGCGAGAGCGATACAGGGAACGGGGTCCATGGGACGAGCAACTCGGGCTACGCAGGCAAGTTCGAAGGGCGCGTGGGCATTTACGCATCGAGCTCGGTTGGTTCGGACATATTCACCGTCACCAACTCTGGCGGCGGCCGCGGATTGACCATCTTGACGTCGTCAGACACCGCGCTTTGGGCGAACACCACCAGCGGAGTCGGCGTCGATGCCAGGAGCAGCAGCGGCAACGCCCTCAGTGCGACCAGCACGACGGGCTACGCGGGTTACTTCAACGGCAAGGTCAACGTCACCGGCACGCTGACGAAGGGCGGCGGCGCGTTCAAGATCGATCACCCGCTCGATCCGGCTCGCAAGTACCTGTACCACTCCTTCGTCGAGTCGCCGGACATGAAGAACATCTACGATGGCACCGTGGTCACCGACGCCGACGGTCGGGCGGTCGTCGAGCTTCCGGTGTGGTTCGAAGCGCTGAACCGCGATTTCCGGTACCAACTCACGGTGATCGGCCGTTTTGCGCAGGCGATCGTCGAGCAGGAGATCGAGAACAACCGTTTCGTGATCAGGACGAACCTCGCCCTGGTCAAGGTGTCCTGGCAGGTGACGGGCATCCGCAAGGACGCGTGGGCCAACGCGAACCGCATTCCCGTCGAGGAGGACAAGCCCGAGGCCGACCAGGGCTTCTACCTGCACCCCGAGGTGTTCGGCCAGCCCGTCGAGAAGTCGGCGGGGCGCGCGATCCCGAGATAGTGCGATAGGCCTGGCCACCGCGGAGGCTCTCCGTATCAGTCCTGCCTTGCACTGAGGAAGGGTGAGCTGATCGACTCGCTCTCACCTGCGGGCAGGACTTGCTCCCGCCCTCAAGCGCTCTACGGCACCATACGGGTGATTACCGCTCGAGGAAGTAGTCGATCGTCACGACCACGCGGACTCGCTTGTTCGGGTCCGATTCGTCCTCGGAGCGCTCCCCGCCGCCTTCGCCCTGACCCGGCGCGGTCTGGTCGCGGTTGGTGATCGAGAACAGCCCCTGGCTCGCCCGCCTGATCGAGCCGACGGTGCTGCCGCTGTCGGCGGCGAACTGCACCGCGGCCGACCGGGCGCTCTTCGTCGCCTCCGCCAGCATCGCGGGCTTGATTGTGTTCAGCTGCGTGAAGATGAACCTGGGGCCGGCGCCCTGCCAGTCGTCCTTGGTCGAGAGCACCACGCCGGCGCGCACCAGCTCGTCCGTCTTCCGGCTCACCTCCTGGACCTTGTCCACGTTCTTGGAGCGCAGCAGGACCGTGGCCTCGACGACGTATCGCAGCATGTCCTTCATGTTGCCCGACCCGTAGTCGTTGGCCTGGCGGTCCGAGACCTTCAAATCCTGGCTCGAGACCTCATCCGCCGTGAAGCCCTTCTCGGAAAGGAACTGCAGCACCTTGGCCCTCGTGGCTTCCAGGGACCGGCCGACCTCCGCGAGGTCGTTTCCGGCAACGCGGACCTTCATTCCCCACACGGCCAGATCGGCCTTGACGTCGCGCTCCGCGACGCCCTTGACCGTCACGAACCGTTCGCCCTTGCGGATCTCCTGAAGCGATCGGGCGAGGATGAGTGCGCCCCCGATCAAGCCCACGCACAGTCCGAGTGCGAGAACGACCGACGAACCTCTGTCACCGAGCATGCGGCAGCCCCCCTGTCTGGAGGAGATTGTAAGGCTTTGCCTGCCCACAATGCCTCGGCGCGCTCAGTCGCCCGTTGGCGTGACGCCCGCCGCCTCGACCATCAGGATAACCGTCTTCTCCAGCGCGCGCGTCCGGTGCATGACCCCCTTGGGCACCGTGTAGCCCAGGTGGCGATCGAGCACGACGGTCCCTCGCCCCTCGACGTCGACGAGGAGCTGCCCCTCGAGCACGATGAAGCACTCGTCCTCCTGGTCGTGCTTGTGCCAGTGATACTCCCCCTGGACGATGCCGAGGCGCACGACGCAGTCGTTCACGCGCGTGAGCGTCTGGTTGAACCACGGCTCGTGCTCGGCGACCTCGCGCGGGATGTCGATCACCGTCAGCTGGCCGTACTTCTCGTCGAGGCGCGTGTTGTAGCGGCTGAACTCCGGTTTCTCGTCTCGCATGGCAGCATGTTCGCACGGGCGCGGGCTCCAGGCGTCTGCGCTGGCAGCCGCCGGTGCGGGTTGCACCTGGTACGGCGCGGGAACGGCTCACGTGCTGGGGTGTTGCGTCATGGCGAACCAAGGCCCCCTCGCGTTCGAGGATTTGGCGAGGGCGCTTGGGATGAATGCAGGGGCGTGCTTCGATTCGTGGCGCGGGTCGCGGAGCGCCGCCGGGTTGACGATGGCATTGTTGTGGCGTGCGGCCGACTGAACCCTGCGCTGAGCGAGCTGCTCGGCCGGGACCGTCACAAAGGCGAGATGGTGATCCACGACACAGAGGCGCAGCGGCGGGGGAATCTGACGCAGCGCCGTGTTGTTGGGGCTGGTGGGAAGGGCTTCAATGATGAGACGATCGATCCTCACGAGCCTCACCTCCGCGCTGTCCCTCGTTGCTTCGCAGGCGCTTCCCTGCAGCTGGCCGCAGTTCAACTGCGACGCCCGGCACAGCGGCAACAACCTCGGCGAGGTGTTCCTGACGCCGGCCAACGTGTCGCGCCTCGCGCGCATCTTCCAGGTTTCCCTGCCGGCGGTGGCGGACGGCGCCCCCGTCTTCCTCGCCCGCGTGCCGACCGCGAGCGGCGTACGCGACCTGCTTTTCGTGACGACGAAGGCGGGGCACTGCGTGGCGCTCGACGCCCACACCGGCGCGCAGATCTGGTCGAAGCAGGCGGCGACCGGACCCAACTACACGACCTCCTCGCCCGCCGTCGACCCGGGCGGCCAGTACGTCTACTCCTACGGCCTCGAGGGGAACGTGCACAAGTACGCGGTGGGCGACGGCACCGAGGTGACGATCGGCGGCTGGCCGGAGCTGGCCACGCTCAAGCCATCGGTGGAGAAAGGATCCGCGGCGCTCGCAATCGCGACGACCGCTTCTGGCGTCTCGTACCTCTACGTCGCGAACGGCGGCTACCCGGGCGACCAGGGCGACTACCAGGGCCACGTCACCTCCATCCTCCTCGCCGATGGCAGCCAGCACGTGTTCAACGCCAACTGCAGCGACAATACGGTGCATTTCGTGCTCAACGGCAACCCCGACTGCCAGGAAGTGCAGTCGGCGATCTGGGCGCGCGCAGGCGTGGTGTTCGACTCCAACACCGGGCGGATCTTCATGGCGACGGGTAACGGGACATTCGACGCGAACACCGGCGGGCACGACTGGGGTGACAGCGTTTTCGCCCTCAACCCGGACGGGACCGGCAGCAGCGGCTGGCCGCTCGACAGCTACACGCCGACCAACTACGCGCAGCTCGACGCGCTCGACTTGGACCTTGGAAGCACGGCCCCGGCGATCCTTCCCGCCCCGTCCTACTCCGGCGTGCTGGCTGTCCAGAGCGGCAAAGACGCCCTCCTACGCCTGCTCGACCTGACCAATTTGAGCGGCCAGGGCGGACCGGGCCACGTCGGGGGCGAGCTGAGCAGTACGGCGGTCCCCCAGGGTGGCGAGGTGCTCACCGCCCCGGCGGTCTGGGTGAACCCAGCCGACGGCTCGACATGGACGTTCGTGGCCAACGGCAGCGGCGTCTCCGGCTTGCAGCTGGTCGTTGCGCCGCCGGCTGCACCGACGCTGCAAGTCCAGTGGCAGCGGGCCGACGCCGGGACGTCGCCGGTCGTCGCCAATCGCGTGCTCTACGTGGAAGGCACGGGTACCCTCGAGGCGCTCGACCCGACGAGCGGAAGCGTCCTGTGGAGCACCTCGTTCGCCGGCGTGCACTGGGAGAGCCCCGTGGTCATCGAGGGGATCCTGTACGGCACCGATGAAACCGGCCACCTCTCGGCCTACACGGTGTCCGGCGGGTTCGCCGACGTCCCGGCAAGCGACCCTCGTCACGTCTGGGTGGACATCGCGGGACGTCACGCCATTTCGTCGGGCTGCGGCGACGGCAACTTCTGCCCGGACACGTTGGCCAGTCGCGCGCAGATGGCGGTGCTGCTCCTGGCCGCCGAGCACGGTGGCTGCTACCGGCCGCCGCCCCCGACCGGCACGGTCTTCATCGACGTGCCGGCCGATGCGTTCGCTGCCGCGTGGATCGAGCAGTTTCACAACGAAGGGATGACCGCGGGTTGCGGCCCGTCGTTGTTCTGCCCGAACGCTGCGACCAGTCGAGCGCAGGCTTCGGTGTTCGTGCTGCGCGCGGAGCACGGTGCCACCTATCAGCCACCAGCCGCAACCGGGGTCTTCGCCGATGTCCCGATTGGCGCCTTCGCCGCCGACTGGATCGAGGAGTTCTACCGCGAGGGGATCACGGCCGGCTGCGGGACCGACGCCCACGGCCAGCCTCTGTTCTGCCCGAACGAGCCGCTCCCGCGCTGGCAGGCCACCGTGTTCCTCTCCCGCGCCTTCGGCCTGCAGTAGGGCGATCGGTCGAGACTTGCGATCACTTCGGTTCCTCCGCCATCGTTGAGTCAAGATGCCGGTCAAGCTCCTCGTGCCGATTCCGAGATTCGGCGTTTTCGTGCCTGCGGCGGGGACTGGGAGGTGCTGCGCCCTCTCCTGTCGGTGTTCTTGACGTACGTCTTGAGCTTCGTGCTCCTCGGGATCTACTGGACCAACCACCATCACAAGCTCCACCTCGCCGACCGGATCAACGGCAAGATCCTGTGGGCGAACCTGCACCTCCTGTTCTGGCTGTGGCTCGTGTCCTTCGTCACGGGCTGGATGGGGGAGAACCACTTCACCTCAGCGCCCGCCGCCTCGCATCTCGTGCCACAATTGCGCCGGCTGATGGAGGATTCGCCATGGTGAACCACTTCCGTTTTCCGGCCCCATTCCGCCATGAGCACCCGCCCGTCCGGAACGTCAACGAGATGGTGGAGGAGAGACTCACCCTCGGTCAGAGGGCCTCCGACCAGCTCGCGGGGATCGTGGGCTCGTGGCCGTTCATCGTGATTCAGACCGTGCTCCTCATGGTCTGGGCCGCGCTGAACGTAGCGGCATGGGTGAAGCACTGGGACCCGTACCCCTTCATCCTCATGAACCTCTTTCTCTCGCTGCAGGCTGCCTACACGGCCCCCGTCATCATGATGAGCCAGAACCGGCAGGCCTTGATGGACCGCATCGAAGCGCACAACGATTTTCTCGTCAACCAGAAGGCGGAGGAGGAGATCCGGGCGATCCTCGATCAACTGACCGCGCAGGACGAGGCGCTCATTCACATCCACGACACCATCGCCTCGCTTCGCAAGGCGCTCGCCGGCGCAAGGCCGACGGTGCAGGGCGAGTAGGTTCGTCCTATTGCCCGCTGGGGTAAGGTGTGCGGCGCACCCCGGCGGGTTCGTACAGGAAGGCCCCTAATCGTCGCAGCGGATCGGCAGGTCGGAGCGTAGCGACTTCGTGCGGGCCGCAAGATCCTCGATCTCCGCGCGAGTGGCCTTGAACGACATGTCCTGGCCGTCCTTCAGCCAGATCTGGACGGTGCCGGTCGCGGCGTACTCGAAGCAGATCCGGCTGAGATCGTCCCATGCGAACTCGACCGAGCTCTGACCGAACGCCCCCTCGGAGCAGAGCGGCGACTTCTCGATCGCCTTGAACGCGAACTTCGTCGGGGTCATGGTCAATTCGCCGCGGGCAGTGCAGATCCCGCGAGTGCGGTAGATTCCCTTGACCACGACCTGGGTGATCTCCGCCCTGGGCTTCTCCGGCACGGCGTCCGGCGGCGCGGGCGGAGCAGTCGGCGGCAACGCGGTCGGTGCGGCAGCGGCAGCGCTCCGAGCCATCATCGCCTGGATGACGGAATTCGGAACCTTCTCCCCGGCGAGGACGATGAGCGAGTCGGTGTCCGTCGCGAAGTCGCTATCGGAGGTCTGGATCTTCGCAACGATGGCGTCGGCGGAGACGCCGGCCTTGACGAGCCTGACGATGTCGGAGTTTGTGAGCGGCGCCTCGGCGGTGGCGAAAGTGGCCGAGACCAGTGCAACCGCAAAGGCGGCAAGCATAATGCGCATTCGATCCTCCTTTGATCAGACGAGTGAATCTTCTCACACCCTCGTGCGGCAGCGGGTGCCGGACGTCACCAACTCGGTGAGGCGCGCCGGAGACTGCGCGACGGGATACCGTCCAATTGGGACGTGGTTGCTTCGTCCCGCCTGAAGCTGGACACGCAACGACCGGCAACGCGGGAGCGGTGACGCCGGTTCTACGGGCGCTGCCAGGCGTGCGCCGCCTGGATCGCGGCGCGGAGGTTCTGCCACGGCGTCTCGGCAGGCACCGTGCAGTCCGCACCGAGGATGAAGCGCTCGGGGGCGTGCCGGAGCACCAACTCGACCTCGGTCCGGATCTGCGCCTCGCTCCCGGTAGCGATCACGCCGAGACGATCGAGCCCCCCCATCACCGGGCGGTTGAACATCCGGTAGGCGTCGGCGAGCGGCAGGGCATGGCCGTCCGCCGTAAGCGGGCAGCTCACCACGTGTCCGGGGTAGTCCGCAAAGCGCGTCAGGTCGTCGTACTCCCCAAGGTAATCGCAGATGTGCAGGACGTTGAACACGCAGGAGCGCTCGGCCTCCATCATCACGACCATGTCATAGGGGCGGACGAAGGTGTCGAAGAGAGAGCGGTCCGCCAGACGGTCGCGCTCGCCGCCCTGGGTCGAGAGGTAGAAGCCATCGACGCCCAGGCGGGCGCACGCTTTCACGAACGTCATCAGGCTCTCGGTGATGATCTCCGTGCCCTTCGTCACCGCTTCGGGATCGTCGTGGAGGTGCCGCTGCACCGTCTCCTCGCCGAGCGCGTGGCCGGCACACATGAACGGCGAGTACAAAGTGACGATCACTACCGCGTCGCGCTTGAGGGCTTTGACGATGCCCTCGACCGCCTCGAGCTGCGGCTCGAAGAAATCCTCGCCGTAGAGCGGCATCGAGCGCCAGTCCCCAGCTCCCCGGATCTCGGGCAGACGGGGAAATCTCTGTTCGTACTGGATCTTGACGAGGTCCATGCCCGTGGCTCGGAAGTACTCGATGTGCCTATCGACGGCCGCCTGGCCGAAGTGGCAGGAAGGGTCAAAGTGCAAGAAGAATGCGGCAGGGACGGACTGCTGAGGCTTGCCGGGTTCGAGAAGCCCGAGGACGATGTCGCGCTTGTTCATAGAAACTCCCTTCATGGTTCGAGCCCAATGCTACACAGCCGCGGCTCCGGTTGGCCAGCGGCCAGCCGCTACCCGTCGTGGCGCGCGTGTCGTTTGCAGCGGCCGCCCGCTGGGCGGCCGATTGCACCTTCGATTGAGCGGTCGCACCTCTCGCGTGATATCCAGCCGAACGACCGTGCGCTACGCCACGGTGCGCGACTGCCGGCCGACGCCCGCGGCCGCTTTACAGAGCTTTACAAACCCGACACACGGCGGAAAGGACCGGAACCCAGCGTGGGTGTGTCGGCGCGGTCGGACACCGCGCCGGAAAGGAGAGAAAACATGGACACACTCGAAACCCCCACGCAGTCGACGAGAAGGTGGAAGGGGCGCAGCGTCATCGCCCTGGGCCTGGTCTTGGTGCTGGCCGCCGCGGCCGGGATCGCCTGGGCCGCGGGGGTCGGGCCCGCGATGCTCGGCCACGGGTTCTGCAGGCCGGGGTTGGGCCGCGACTTCGTGGAGTTCCGGATCCACAAGGCGCTCACAAAGGTCAACGCCTCGGACGCGCAGGAGCAGCAGATCGCTGCGATCGTCGATTCCCTGTTCGCGAAGCACCAGGCGATGGCGGCCGTGCACCAGCAGATGCACCAGCAGCTCCTCGCCGCCCTCACGGGCCCGACGGTCGACCGCGCCGCCATCGAGGCGGTCCGTGCCGGAGCGATCACCCTCATCGATCAGGGATCGAAGGACCTCGCCAAGTCGGTGGGCGATATCGCCGATGTGCTCACACCGGCCCAGCGGCAGCAGCTCGCCGCGCTCGCCAAGGAGCACATGCAGCAGTAGCATCGAAGGGGCGGGCGGCCGCGGCGCCCATCCGGACGCCGCCGGCCGGGCCACCCGGAGCCGGAACGTGAGCGAGCAGGTGCTGATCATCGACGACGACGGCAAGCTGACCGCGATGCTCGTGGAGTACCTGCGCCCACGCGGCATTGTTGCCGCCGCTGCCGCCGACGCGGCCCGCGGCCTCGAGATGCTCGCTCGGGGCGCGTACGACGCGGTGGTCCTCGACGTCATGCTGCCGGACCTCGACGGGTTCGAGGTATGCCGCCGGCTTCGTGCGGCGTCGGACGTTCCGGTGCTGATGCTCACGGCCCGCGGCGACCCGGAGGACCGGGTCGTCGGGCTCGAGCTGGGCGCCGACGACTACCTGCCCAAGCCGTTCGACCCGCGCGAGCTTCTCGCGCGCCTCAAGGCAATCATGCGGCGGCGCTCCGGAGGCAGGCACGAGCGCTCATCCGTGCTGCGCTTTGGCCGGCTGGAAATCGACCCCGACGCGCGCGAGGTCCGGCGGGACGGCGCCGTGTGCCTGCTCACAGGCTACCAGTTCGACATCCTGCTTCTGCTCGCCCGTCACCCCGGACGTGTGCTGTCGCGCGACGCGATCCTCGACCGCCTGCGCGGCCGCGAGCTGGAGGCGTTCGACCGCAGCATCGACGTCCACGTCTCGCGCATCCGGGCCGCGATCGAGGACGACCCCAGGAAACCACGCCGGCTCCGTACCGTCCGCAGCGTCGGCTACCAGTTCGCCCGCCTGCCGGAGGACGCGTCGTGAGGGGCCGCCTGTACCGCCGTATCTTCTTCTTCCTGCTCCTGTTCATCGCGGTTGCGCTGGCGCTCTCGGCGATCGCGAGCCATCTCCTGCTGTCGGAGGTCGTGCGCACGCACGTCGGCGGTGCCCTGACCGCCCATGCGCTCGCCCTTGCCGGCAGACTCCCCGAAGCCGGTCGACCGGACGCCGAGCAGCAGGCCGCGCTCGAGAGCCTCGCGAAGTCGCGGGGTTTGCACGCGGCGCTTTGGGGCCCCGACGGGCGCCGGCTCGCCTTCACCGACATCGACATTCCCACGCCTCGGCCAGGCACCTCCGGCGACGAGTGGCTGCCGTCGCCGTCGGGGCCTGCGCTCGCCGTCGCGCTTCCCGACGGCCGCCGCCTGGTGGTGCAGCCGCATCGTCTCCCCCGGCCCGGCAGGTTCCTGCTGGCGGTGCTGGCGGTGGCGGCATTGCTCGCCTTCGCAAGCTACCCGGCCGCTCGCTTCGTGACTCGCCGGCTGGAGAAGCTGGAGGCCGGCGTCCGGCGGCTGGGCGCCGGCGATCTGTCGGCGCGCGTCGAGGTCGAGGGGCACGACGAACTGGCCAGCCTCGCGGCGACCTTCAACCAGGCGGCGGAGCGCCTGCAGGCTCTGGTGGATGGGCAGCACCGCGTGTTGGCTTCCGCCTCGCACGAGCTTCGCTCGCCGCTCACGCGGTTGCGCATGGGTCTCGAGCTGGCGCGCGAGGATGCGGACACCGCGGGACCGCGTTTGGCCGAAGCCGTGGCCGAGGTGAAGGAGATCGACTCCCTCGTCGAAGAGCTGCTGATCGCCGGTCGGCTCGAGCTGCAGCGGCCAGACACCGTCGAGCCGGTGGATGTCGGCGAGCTGCTGGCCGCGGAGGCAGCGCGCACAGGTGCATCAGTCGTCGCCGGGTGTGCGCCTTTCCTCGGCGATTCTCGGCTGCTCCGGGTCCTGCTCCGCAACCTGCTCGAGAATGCGCGCAGGCACGGACTCGGCAGCGTGGTCGAGGCAGGCGTCGAGCCCCGTCCGGGTGCCTCGGGGGGCCTGCTCGTGTGGGTCGCCGACCGCGGCCCAGGCGTTCCGGAATCCGAGCGCGAGCGGATCTTCGAGCCGTTCTACCGCCCTCCCGGCCACTCGGAGGGACGGGACGGCGGGGTGGGCCTCGGGCTTTACCTGGTACGACGGATAGCGGCGTGGTACGGCGGAACGGCCACGTGCCTCGCGCGCGAGGGCGGCGGAACGCGCTTCGAGGTCACGCTGGCCGAGACGCGCGCTACTTGAGGCGGGGGTAGAACTCGATCTGGGCCTGCTCGCCGAGGAGCTGCTTCGCGATGGCGACGATCTGGCCGGTGTGGTACGACATGTGCTCGACCGCGTGGAGCAGGACGCCGAAGCCCGTGCGCGTGTGGCTCTGAATCGTGAAGGTTTTTTCGAGATCCTCTTCGGTCAGGTCGCGGGCGACGCCGCAGCAGGCGGCCACGACCTCGCGGAGGCGGCGTAGCAACGCAGCACCGTCATCACCCTCGACGGCGGCGAACTCCTCGCGCCTGCGACGCTCGAACGCCTCGCCGCCGAGACCCGCGAGCACCCACTGCGAGAGGTTCCCGCACAGGTGGAGGAGGAGGTTCCCCACACTGTTGCTCTGAGGGTTGGGCCGCCACCAGACCTGCTCGGCGGAGAGCAGGCCGGCCGCGCACTCGATCTTGTCGAGGTACTCCGCGAAGAGGCGATCCGCCTCGCGTGCCAGGGCAGGGGATGTCTCGCTCATGCACGACATCCTAACCCTCCTGACGATCGGCCGTGCAGGCGCTCTGGCGGCTTGCGGCATCGTCGCGACGTTTCCGGCGCGCTTTGCGCAAGGCGCCAAACGCCGGCGGGATCGGGCCCCATCCTGCACCGCCCGCCGGCTATCCCGGCGGAGAGCGCCCTCACAGCGCGACGTCCGCCGGCGCCCCGATCAGGTGGCGGGCGGCTTCCCGATCTCGCGGACCAGGAAGTCTGCGAGGTGGTCGAGGTAGACCTCGCCCTTGTTGGCGGATGCCTTGCGAGGGTCGCCGATGACGCCGTTCGCAGTGAGGGCGGGCATGCCCTTTTCGAAGATCAGCTTCACCTCGGCCTCGCCGGCGGGACCGAGGTAGCCGGGCGCGAATCGGTGCGTGGCGACGAGGTCCGGCTCGAGAGTCATCATCATGGAGGTCTCGCTCTCGCCCGCGTGCGCCCCGGACTCCTCCGCGGTGATGCCGTGCTCGGCGGAAGCCTGGTTGAGGAAGCCTGTCAGCCCCATCAAGTCGGTGTAGCCGGTGACGTCGACTCCGGGATGGGCATCGCGCGCCTCCTCGATCGCCTTCTGGACCGTCGAGAAGTTTCCGCCGTGGCTCGGGAGGAAGACGATCTGCATGAAGCCATGGCGCGCGAGGCTATCCACGTAGTCGCGGAGGATGAGCCGCAACGTCTCGGCCTTGAAGGAGATCGTTCCGGCGAACGCAAGGTGGTGTTCGGACATCCCGACGGCGATCGTCCGCGCGTGCAGCGCGTGGCCGAGCTTACGGGCGACGCGTTCCGCCACGTCGTCGCCAATACGTGCGTCGGTCATGGTTGGCAGATGCGGGCCGTGCTGCTCGGTCGAACCGACAGCGACGACGGCCGTGGTGTATCCCGACTCGATGGCTGCCTTGATCTCAGGCCAGGTCATCTCCTCCATGCGGATCGTCTTCATGGACGGTGCTCCTCGCGCCCGATCGTAGCACCCGAAAGGACCTGGCTCCGACTTCTCCCGCCGAGTCGAGCGCAGTCACGGTGCGTCTTCCCCGGGGAATCGCAGTGTGCAACCGGGGGGGGCAATGCGCGTATCGTATTTGGCTGCATGAGCGCATGCGGGCGTCGGATCATGCTCGATTCCAACGAACCTGCCCGGAACCTCAAGGAGCTCGAATGCGAATAACCCTCTCTCTCCTGGGCATCGTGGCCTTGGCCGCGCCGGCGATCGCTTCCAAACCCGCGCCTGCCCAGCCCCTCAATCCGCTGCTGACGGAGTGGACGACACCCTTCGGCGTGCCGCCGTTCGACCTCATCAAGCCGGAGCACTTCATGCCGGCGCTGGAGGAAGCGATGCTGCGGCACAACAAGGAGGTCGAAGCGATTGCGACGAACCCGAAGGCCCCCACGTTCGACAACACAGTCGCGGCGCTCGACGACTCGGGCGAACTCCTGGCGAATGTCGGAAACGTCTTCGGCGTGCTGTCGAGCGCGGAGACAAACGAGAAGCTGGAGGCGGTCGAGGCCAAGGTCAGGCCAATGCTCGCGAGTCACGCCGACGACATTTGTCTTAGCAAAGCGCTGTTCAAACGGGTCAAGGCGGTCTACGAGGAGCGCGCCAAGCTCCACCTCGACCCAGAGCAGGCGACGCTGCTGCAGACGACCTACCGGCGATTCGTTCGCGGCGGAGCCAACCTCGCCCCGGCGCAGAAGGAGCGACTGCGGGCGATCAACGCCGAACTGTCGAGCTTGATCGTGAAGTTCTCGGACAACCTCCTGAAGGAGACCAACGCCTACAAGCTGGTCGTTGACACGAAAGCCGACCTGGCCGGACTCTCCGAGGATCAGATCGCGACCGCGGCCGAGGCCGCGAAGAGCGCGGGCCTCGCCGGCAAGTGGGTGTTCACGCTGAAGGCCCCGAGCATCTGGCCGTTCCTGCGAAGCTCCTCCAATCGCGAGCGTCGCAAACAGATCCTCGCCGCATACGCCATGCGCTGCGACAAGGGCGGCGAGACCGACAACAGGCACGTATTCGCCAAGATCGCCGCGCTGCGCGTCGAGAAGGCTCAGCTCCTCGGGTACAAGACGTGGGCGAACTTCATCCTCGACGAGTACATGGCCAAGACCCCGGAGAACGTCTACAAGCTCCTCGACCAGCTCTGGAGGCCGGCGCTTGCCAAGGCAAAGCTGGAGGCGGCGGACATCCAGGCGATGATCGACGCCGAGCACGGCGGCTTCAAGCTCGAGCCGTGGGACTGGCGCTACTACTCGGAGAAGGTGAAGAAGGCCAAGTACGACCTCGACGAGGAGGTGATCAAGCCGTACCTGCCGATCGACGAGGTTCGCCAGGGTGCCTTCACCCTGGCGAACCGGCTCTACGGCATCACGTTCACCGAGCTCACCAACATCCCGGTCTACAACCCCGAGGTGAAGGTGTACGAGGTGAAGGAGAAGGACGGGAAGCACGTCGGGATCCTGTACATGGACTCGTACCCGCGGCCCGGCAAGCGGGGCGGCGCGTGGTGCTCCAACATTCGCGACCAGTGGATCAAGGATGGCCGCTTTGTGACGCCGGTCGTCTACAACGTTCATAACCTGTCGCGCCCCAGCGGCGACACCCCGGCGCTCCTGACCCCCGAGGAGGCGGAGACGATCTTCCACGAGTTCGGGCACGCCCTGCACGCACTCTTCTCGAACTGCAGGTTCCGCGGGAGCGGTGGAAACATCGCGCAGGACTTCGTGGAGCTTCCCAGCCAGGTTATGGAGAACTGGGTGTTCGAGCCGGATCTCCTGAAGCTGTATGCCCGGCACTACAAGACCGGCGAGCCGATGCCCGAGGCGCTGGTGGCCAAGATCTGCAAGGCCGGGACGTTCAACAAGGGGTTCGCGATGACGGAGTACCTCGCGGCCGCGCTGCTGGACATGGACTGGCACACCATGACCGAACCGAAGATCCAGGACGCCGACGCCTTCGAGAAGGCGAGCCTCGACAAATGGGGGCTGATCCCGGAGATTCTCACCCGCTACCGCACGACCTACTTCGCGCACTCGGCGGACGAGTACTCGGCGGGCTACTACAGCTACACGTGGAGCGCGGTGCTGGACTCCGACGCCTTCCAGGCGTTCAAGGAGAAGGGCGACATCTTCGATCAGGCGACGGCGAAGGCCTTCCGCGAGCTGCTCTCGAAAAGCGGCGGCGAGGACCCGGCGGTGCTGTTCAGGCTTTTCCGCGGCCGCGACCCGAAGGTGGACGCGCTGCTCGAGAAGCGCGGGCTGAAATAGGGCGCCACGCAACAGTAGCGGTCTCCCGCCTTTGCCGGCACGGAATCCCCCGGGGCAGGCGGCGGCCTGTCCGTGGTACGTTCTGTGCGTGGGACACGAATGGATACCCGGCGCCGATCCTCGCGCCGTCCTGCGCGAGGTGTTCGGCTACGAGGTGTTCCGCCCGCTCCAGCGCGAGATCATCGAGCACGTGGTCGGCGGCGGCGACGCCTTCGTCCTGATGCCGACCGGCGGCGGCAAGTCGCTTTGCTACCAGGTGCCGGCGCTGGTGCGTCCGGGAACCGCGGTTGTCGTGTCGCCGCTCATCTCGCTGATGAAGGACCAGGTCGACGCGCTGGTCGCCAACGGCGTCGCCGCCGCCTTCTACAACTCGTCGATGGAGGAGAGCGAGGCGCGGCGGACGCTGGCGCGCCTCCACGCGGGCGAACTTGACCTGCTCTACGTCGCGCCCGAGCGGCTGATGACCGATTCGTTCCTCGCCCGATTGCGCACGCTGCCGCTGGCGCTGTTCGCCGTCGACGAGGCGCACTGCGTCAGCCAGTGGGGGCACGATTTCCGCCCCGAATACATCGCCCTCGGGCGACTGCGCGAGCTGTTCCCGGGCGTGCCGCTCATCGCGCTCACCGCGACCGCCGACGAGACGACGCGCGCCGACGTGATCGAGAAGCTCGGCCTGCGCGGCGCCGCGCTGTTCGCCGGCGGGTTCGACCGGCCGAACATCCGCTTCACCGTGGTCGCCAAGAGCGCGCCCGCCGAGCAGCTGCTCGCGTTCCTGCGCGCCCGTCGCGGCGACTCCGGCATCGTCTACTGCCTGTCGCGCAAACGCACCGAGGACGTCGCGGCGCGCCTGACGACTGCCGGGATCGCCGCGGCCGCCTACCACGCGGGTCTGCCAGCGGCCGAGCGGACGCGCGTGCAGGAGGCCTTCCTGCGCGACGAGATCGAGGTGGTGGTTGCCACGGTCGCGTTCGGGATGGGGATCGACAAGCCCGACGTCCGCTTCGTCGTCCACCACGACATGCCGAAGAACATCGAGGGGTATTACCAGGAGATCGGCCGCGCCGGGCGCGACGGGATGCCAGCCGAGGCGTTGCTGCTGTTCGGGATGCAGGACGTCGTGACCGCGCATCGGCTGGTCGAGAGCGGCAGCGACCCGGTGCAGGTGCGCGTGGAGCAGCACAAGCTCTCCGCGATGGTCGCCTTCGCCGAATCGCTCACGTGCCGGCGGCGGGCGCTGCTGGCGTACTTCGGCGAGATGCTGGGACATGACTGCGGCAACTGCGACGTCTGCCTCGACCCGCCCGAGCGCTACGACGGGACCGAGCACGCGCGCAAGGCGCTGTCGTGCGTCTACCGGGTCGGCCAACGGTTCGGGGCCCGTTACATCGTCGACGTGTTGCGCGGCGCCGGGACAGCCCGAATCCGCGAGCTCGGTCACGACCGTCTTTCGACGTACGGCATCGGCGCCGACCTTTCGGCCGACGCCTGGCTCTCGGTGATCCGCCAGTTGGTTCACGGAGGCTTCCTGCGCCAGGACATCGCCGAGTACTCGGTGCTCAAGCTCACCGCCGCCGCGAGCGCGCTGCTGCGCGGCGAGCGGCGGCTCGATCTGGCGGTCCACCGCGCCGCCGTTCGTCCCCATCCGGCCAAGCAGGCACGGCTGACGGCCGACGGGCGCGCGGTCGACGACGCGCTGTTCGGCCGCTTGCGGGCTCTACGCCGGCGGCTTGCCGACGAGCAGGGCGTCCCGGCGTACGTCGTGTTCTCCGACGCGACGCTCGCCGCGATGGCGGCGGTGCGCCCGCAGACCGCGGATGAGTTGCTGCGGGTGAGCGGGGTCGGCCGGGTCAAGCTCGCCCGCTACGGCGCTGCGTTTCTCGCCGCCCTTACCGGCGGCGGCTGATCAGCGCCTCCTTGTCGGCGCGCCGGAGTCGCTTGATCCGGCGCTCCTCGCGCATCGCCTCGCTCCACGTCGTCACCTCGCGCGACCACGCGAGGGCGACCGGGCGGCGGCCCCGGGTATAGCGCGCCGCGCGGCCCGCCTCGTGCAGGCGCAGACGCGCGGCGAGGTCCATCGCGCACCCCGTGTAGAGCGACCCATCGCGGCAGCGCAGGATGTAGACGTGCGGCACGGAGGCACTGTAGCGCGCCGCCGGCCGGCAAGGGTCCCACGACTCGAGCGGATCTCTCCCTCAAGTAGCCCCGGGCTACGGGGTAAGCAGGAGCATCGTCTCGAGGTTGGCGGTGCCGGCGAACAGGTCGAGAGGGACGGCGCGCTGCAGCCGGTAGCCGGTGCGCGACCACGCCGCGATCTCGCGCGGGAGCTCTTCGGCGCCGCAGCAGATGTGGACGACGCGCTCCGGGCGGCGGCCGGCAAGAGCCTCCGCGACGCGGGGCCCCGTGCCCTGCCTCGGTGGATCGAGCAGCGCGACCTCGGGGAGGCGCGACGGCCGGACGTGGGCGGCGAGGAACTCGCCGTCGATCCGGCCGGGGAGGAAGCGCACCCGTCCGGCGCAGCGGAGGTGCTCCGCGTTGGCGCGCGCAGCCTCGATCGCGGGGCCGTCAAAGTCCACGCCGACCACCTCCGCGGCCTCGCGGCCGGCCGTGAACGAGAAGAGCCCGTACCCGCAGTAGAGGTCGAGAAGGGCACACCCTCCGACTGGTGCGAGCAGGGTGCGCGCGGTCGCCGTCATGACGCCGAGCATCGCCTCGTTGACTTGCGAGAAGACCGTCGGGGGATATCGCAGCCGCACTCCGTTTGCCTCGACCTGGAGCCAGTCCGGTCCGAAGAGTCGCTTGAAGGACAGCGTCTTCGCCGGCCGCTTCGCCTCGAGGTAGTACTCGGAGCTGGTCGGGTCGAGGTAGAGAAAGGCGGAGCGCACGCCGAGCGGGGCCGCCCCGATGTCCTCGGCGAGGAGCTTGCCCGCCCGTACGACCTTGGCGTCGAAGACGCGCACGTTCAGGATCACGGCGAGTGCCCCGGCCGGGCCGCGGACGATCGCCCAGTTGAGCGCCGCAGCGAGGGCGCGCGCCGGGGGCCGCGACAGCCGCTCGATGAGGAAAGTGTAGACCGCAATGTGCTGCGGGAGGTCGAGCGTTGAGGACGAGAGGCCACGTACGGACGTCGCGGCGCCCGGAAAGGTGAGGACGAGGCCCCTGGGACCAAGTGTCGCCCTACGTTTGGTCGTCGTGCGGTAGCCGCGCGGCGACGGGGCGGCGATGACCGGCTCCGGGCGGGCCGGCAGGCCCTGTTCCTCCCAGAACGCCGAGAGAGCCTCCTGCTTGAGCGAGAGTTCCTCCGCGTAGTCGAGCGCGGCGAGCGGCTCGGGATGGCGCGAGTCGGGCAGAATCAAGCGGCGGCGCACCGCGACGTCGCGAAGCGTTTCCGAGAATGTCACGACCCCAGCGTACCAAAGAGGCTCACCAGGCGAAGACGATCATCTGCTCGTCGTCGCGGGTGAGCGGTCGGCGGTCGAAGTCGCCGCAGATCTCCCAGCGGGCGAAGCCGGCCGCGGCGAGCAGCAGCTCCATCTCGGGCTTGAACGTCCACCGCATGTCCGTCTCGGAACGGTGCGCTGCGGCAACGCGACCCTCGGTGTCCAGCTCCTGGATCTCGATCGAGGAGTGCTGGACCTGCTCGACGCGATGCATGGTGCGGGTGTCGTAGATGCGGACGGGGAGCCCAGTCGCGGGGTCGCGGACTTCCGCCTCGAGCACGGGCGTGCCCTCGGATCCGGCGAGGTACTCGCGGCCTGGGAAAAAGACGTTGAACACGACGCCGCCGCCGGGGGCGAGGTGGCCGCGCCATGTGCGGAGCGCCCGCAGCTGGTCATCGGTCGTCAGGCAGTGGACGAAGCCGTTGAATGCGCAAAAGACGAGGGCGAAGCGCCTCGTCAGGGCGAAGTCGCGCATGTCGGCCCGGTGGGTGGTCGGCGTGACGCCCATCGTGGCGGCCTTCCGCTGCAAGGCTTCGAGCATGCCCGGAAAGAGGTCGAGCCCCTCGATGTCCACGCCCGCCTGAAGGCAGGGGAGGAGGACCCGACCCGTGCCGCATGCGATCTCGAGCACAGGGCCGCGCGCCTGCCGCGCGAGCTCGAGGTAGAAATCGAGGTCGAAGCGGAAGTCGCCGAACACGACGTCGTAAAGCCCGCCGTCATCGAACGGCGTCACAGTCCGGTCCGGCGTTGCGGGTTGCTGCGGGTCGCCCAAAGCCGATTCCTCCCAGGCTCGTTCGGCCGGCCCACGGTATCACCGTTGACATCGCGCCGGCTCGGTCGCGCCCCGATGAACCGGCGCGCCGGGCGAGCGTAGTATGAGCGCGCACGACATGCGCGATGCACTCACCCTCGGAATCGTCTCACTCCTGCTGCTCGGCGCCGCCGCCCCCGCGGTGGCGCAGGAGCCGGCGCCGGTATCTCCCGATGCGGAAACGCTCGTCACGGACGCCGATGGCGTCGTGCTCTCGCGCGCGTGGCGGTTCCACCCGGGCGACGATCCGAGGTGGGCCGACCCGGCGTTCGACGACGCCGGCTGGGAGCCGGTCGAGCCGCTCATGGGGGAGGGGAAGCTGCCGCCGGGCGGGTGGCCCGGCGTGGGCTGGTTCCGGCGGCACCTTCGGATCGAGCAGGCGTTGTGGGGGATGCCGCTCCAGCTGCGGGTCGCCGCCGCGGGCTCGGCCGATGTCTATCTCGACGGCTCGCTGATCAACCGGACCGGCGCCCAGCGGAGCGCCGCTGAGGGGCGACCTCCCGGAGCGCGCGGTCCGGGCGGGCTGGTCTTCTCTCCCCGTCCCGACCACGTCCTCGCGGTACGCTACTCGTATTCGGGCCCGGCACCCACGGTGCGCGCCCTCCCGGCCGGTTTCATCCTCTCCCTGGTCGCGGAGAACGATGCGTTTCTGAACCGGACCAGGGGGATCCTGAGGGACACCGCGCTGCGCGGCGGACTCGTGACCCTGCTCGCCGCGGTCGCGCTCCTGCACCTGGCGCTGTACTGGTTCTTCCCCAGGGCGCGCGAGAACCTCTTCTATTCCCTGTTCATGGGTGTCTTTGCGCTGGCGGCGTTTCACGACCTCGGGGGCGCTCAGGACCTTGGTCCCGTGGCGACGGACGTCCTCAACTCGATCACTACTCCGTTCCCCGTCGCCGTGATCCTCCTCGGGCTCCTCACCTACTACGCGGAGGTCGACGGACCCTTCCCGCGGACCTGGGTTGCGTTCGCCGTCGTCGCGGCCGGCCTGGCGCCGGTCTTCTACTTCTTCTCGCACCCCGTCAGCACAATCGTCTGGTGCGTGTACTTCGGAGCGGTGGCCGGCGAGGTCGCCCGGATCCAGATTCGCGGCAGGACGACCGCGAGGGAAGGGTCTCCGCTCTTTCACCTCGGGATGATCGTGTTCGCGGTCGTGCTGGTGTTTCAGGTGCTGATCGAGTTCGGCGTGTTGCCCGCGATCGGCGGCGTCCACAACCTCTACATCGTTGGCGTGGTGGTCAGTGCCGTCATGACCTCGCTCTCGCTCGCGCGAGGCTTCGCCCGCACCAGCGTGAGCCTCGAGCGACGCCTGAACGAGGTCGAGCTCCTCTCGGGCCAGCTCATCGAGAAGGAGCGCACGGCGCACGAGAACGAGTTGCGCGCCCGCCTGCTGGAGGCGGAAGGTGCGCGCAAGAGCAGGGATCTCGAGGAGGGGCGCGCGCTGCAGCTCTCGATGCTCCCGGCTTTGCTGCCCGAGGTCGAAGGCCTGGACATCGCCGCCGCGATGACGACAGCGAGCGAGGTCGGCGGAGACTACTACGACTTCAGCGCCGGGCCCGACGGGAGTCTCGTGGTCGCGGTCGGCGACGCGACGGGACACGGCGTGGCGGCCGGGATCATGGTCACGGCGGTCAAGGCGGTCCTCGCGACGGTCGGCGGGGCGCCCGGGCTCCCGGAGATGGTTGAGGAGTGCAACCGCGTCTTGCGCGGGTTCCACGTCAAAGCGCTCCACATGTGTCTGACGGTCGCCCGGGTCACGCCGCGCACGATCGCCGTCTGCTCGGCCGGGATGGCGCCGGCGCTGGTCTGGCGTGCGGGCACGAGGGCGGTCGAGGAGTTGGGCGCCGGCGGCCTGCCGCTGGGCAGCGGGCTCTTGCCCTCGTACCGGGAGCAGCATGCCCCGCTCGCCCCGGGCGATACCGTGCTGTTCGCGACCGACGGTTTTCCGGAGCTGCTGGATCCCGCGGGGAACGTGCTGGGTTTCGAGGGCGCCGTCGAGGCGCTGCGCGGCGCGGCGGGCGCCCCGGCCCGGCAGGTGGTCGAACGTCTCAAAGCGACCGCTACCGATTGGCGCGGTGGGCGGGAGCAGGCAGACGACATCACGTTCGTCGTGGTGCGCGTTGCGAAATAGGAGCGGCGTGGAAGGCCCCTCCGGGCCGCCGAGGCGAGACGTGGCGCGAGAGGCGGCAGATCCCGCGGAGCGTCACCCCGAGGCGAGTATATGTTCGTCCCGGCGCGGCCCCGGCGGGTCGAGGCCGTCGATCCAACCCTCGTAGAGACGGAGGAAGACCACGGCGGCCAGGATCATGGCACTGCCGGTGAGTTGCGTCGCATCGAGGCGCTCCCCGAAAAGCACGTACGCCGTGGCAGCCGTGAGAACGGGCTCGACCGAGACCACCAGGTTCGCGACGCTCGATGGGAGGTAGGACAGGCTGACGTTGTACAGCCCGAACCCCGCCAAGGTGGGGCCTGCCGCCAGCAGGAACAGGACCAGCCACCCGGCCCAGGCCCTGCCGAGCCAGAGGAGATCGGCCGGGTGCGCCGCCGCGCCGGGGACGATCCCTCCCAAGGTCAGGTTGACGGCAAGCAGGAACACGGACGCGAATCCGAAGGTGGCGAGGACGGTCGTCCACGGGTTCAAGCCGCGCTGCGAGGTCGTTCGACCCATTAGGCTGTAGCCGGCGTAGCACAGGCCGGAGAGAGTGCCCGTCAGGATGCCGAGGAGGTTGGCGCGCCACGCCGCCGCGTCGAGCGCCCCGGAAACGAGCGCGCACCCGCCGAGGCTGAGGGCGACCGCGAGGAGTTTGCCCCAGCCGAGCCGCTCTCCGAGCAGCCACCAGCCGAGGAGCGCGGTGAACCCGGCCGAGCAATACACCAAGACCGTGGACACGGCCGCACCGTTGAGCGCGACCGAGAGCGTCCACGTTGCGTTGAACGTCGCGAGCACGAGGCCGTAAAGGACGAGATAGGGAAGGTGGCGTCGCTTGACGCGCAGCAGGGCGGGACGCACGAGCGCCAGCACCGGCAGCAGGGTGAGGCACACGAACCCGTCCCGCCAGAGCGCCAGTACGAGCGCCGGGATACCGTACGTCTGGGTCAGGTGGCGGATGAAGATCGCCGTGGTCGACAGGATGGCTGCTGCGGCCAAGGCGATCGTGTATCCGCGCGTGAGGTGCGAGCGGTCGGAATCGGTGGCGCACACGGTTCAGTTTCGCGGATGGAACGGTGGATGGGAAGAGCCGATTCCGCGGCGGACCTGCCCGTCCGATTCAGCGGGCGAAGGTCAGGTCTCTTGAGGGGCTCGGACCGGACGTCGTCGATTCCGAGATCACGTCTTCACGCGAGCCAGCACGGCGTGGCGAGGGTCGAAGACGACCTTCTTCGCCGGGGCCGGGATCGAGATGTGGAAGGTCTTTTCCGGCTGGTCCATGAACACGAAGACGGTCCCCGCCCTGTCTCCGAACTCCGCCGCGATCGGAAGGTACGAGCTGAAACCCCACGGGACGTCGCTCTGCCTCACGGTGACGGTCAGGTCGTACCTGCCGTCGGGGCCGGCCGCCTTGGGGCACGCCCAGCTCCACGTGTAGGTCGGCACCACGGTGCCGTACACCCAGGTGTCGAAGAACGCCTGCCAGTCGCCCTTGACGTGCTGCTCGACCACGCGCTGGAAATCGGCGGTGGATGCCTCCTTCCCGCTGTACTGCTTGAGGAAGTCCCGCATGATCGACTGGAACACGTTCTCCGTCCTGGATGCGTTTGAGAGAAGGGCCCGTAGCATGTGGAGGACGAGGGCGCCCTTGTCGTACGTCTGCGTGAACGACGCGCCCGGAACCCGCGAGGCGCTGGCCCGGTACCCGGCCGTGATCGGGCCGACGAACGCGCGGTCGGCCGTGTTGATGACGAGGTCCCACGGCCGCGCGAACTTGGAAAAGCTGCTCGCCATCGAACCGATCTGCTCGTTGCTGTAGATGTCGACGATCTCGTCGTAGTAGCGGTCCTTGGCCATGGTGGCTTCGATGAAGAGCATCGCCGAGTACTCCGCGAACCCCTCGGAGAGCCAGTTGTCGCGGTACGACTTGGGCGCAACCATGTAACCCCAGATCTGGTGGGCCGCCTCGTGGGCGCGGAACAGCTCCGATGCCCCGGGGTGCTCGGCGTCGTACGTGTACGCGGAGAGGTGGAGGAACCCGTCGAACGCCTGCCCGTGGTTTCCCTGGATCGCGGTGGCGTAGATTCGCTGCGCCGGGATCTTGACGTCGAAGTACTGCTGGTAGAAGTTGAGGCTGTTCGCGATGTCCACGCCCACGTTGCGCACCATCCCGCCGGAGAACAGGCCGCCCGGGGTCCCGAACGACACGACCTCGGGGACGCCCTCGATCTTGAGCCTCTCCTCCTTGAAGCTCTCGCCGAAGGAGAAGGCAACCTGGCTCGTGGGCCTGTCCATGACCCACACGGCCTTCTTGACGTCACCCTCGATCCGGTCGCTCTCCGGCACGCCGACGGCGCGAACGTCGAACTTCTTCGGCATCGTGAACGTCAATCGGGAGGTGTGGCGGTCGGTGAAGGCAGCGCCGGTGCCGGGGTACCAGCCCCGGCCGAACACGTAGTTGTACGTCTTCATCTCGTACTCGAAATCGAGCTGCGATTCCTCGCCCTTGACGAGCGGCCGGTCGAGCAGGACGATCAACGAACCGTCGTAGATCTCGTTGTCGATCGAGGCGAAGCGCGCGCCGATGTGGTCGCGGAGGAACTCGAGGGGGCGGCCGTCTCTCGTGAGTACTGCGGTCACCTTGGCTTCAGGCGTGAGCCGGAGGAGGAGCGCCCGGGAGCCCTCGACGAGGGGCTGGAACGTCATGCGGCAGCGGAAGGACGCCTTGTCGCGCAGGGGCGGTCCCTGGAGGCTCGGCACGCTGCCGCCGTGCTTCGTGAGGTTGACGTCGATGTCAACGTGGGTGATGTGGATCGGGGCATGCCGCGACGCGGTGGGCCGGCCGGCGGCGTCGCGCTCCTCGGGCCGGGCAAGGCTCACCCACTGTTCAACGAACTCGTTCAGCTTCTGGATCTTGAAGGGGGTGATCTGCTCCTGCGATGCTGCTGGCTCCCACTCGTACGCCAGCCAGCCGAACCCCGCAGTGTCGGCGTCGACGAGGAGGTAGTCGTCGCCCGGCGTCAGCAGACCCGCGATGACACGCGCATCGACATCCTGGCGGAGGTACTTGAGCCAGGCTTCGTGTCGGTCGCGGGCAAGCGGACTTGGAGTGTAACTTGGGGAGGGCGTCGCCGCGGGAATCGCGAGTGGCAGCTGACCCGTAGTCCGCACCACGAGCCGGGTGAACGGCTCGTCGATGCGCTCGATCGCCGGCTGCTGGGTGAACCGGCGCAACTGGGCGAGCTCGAAGCGGTCGGGGATCTCCATGCGGAACCGCCCCTTCCCCTCGAACACGAAACCGGTCACGCGACCGCCGGCAACAGGCTCCATGGGCACGACCGTCCCGGACTCGAGAGTCCAGGCGGCGGTGTCTTTGCTGATCACGATCCCGTCTCCGGGAACGGCGACAGCAGGGGCACCGAACCGCCACTGCTGGAGCAGCTGCCAGTCCTTGGCGGTTGCCGTAGGTACCCCGGAACCGGTCACCGCGCCCGGCTGCTGCGCCGAGAGCCAGCCCGAGAAGAGGCAGGACCCGATCAACAGGACGGGGAATTGCCGCATACCGTGCTCCTTTTTGTAGCGTTGATGCACAAGCTGACTTCTACGTCCTTCGGGCTGCCGGTGTCAACCCCGACTGCGCCTAATCAAACGCGGTCTCAGCGAACCCGCGACCTTCTTCGCCCGTGCAACGGTCGGCAGCCGGGAGGGAATCTCCGCGGCCTGCAGTGGTTCTGGAAGACACCCCCTTAAGGAGGAAATCATGGCCACAAAGGTGAAACCGGTTCCGAAGGCCCTGCACGCGGTGACGCCGGCACTGACGATTCGGAGCTGCGGGAAGGCGATCGAGTTCTACAAGCGCGGACTCGGTGCGGAGTTGCTGATGCTGGCGCCGGCGCCCGACGGCAACTCGGTCTGGCACGCGGCTGTGCGCATCGGAAACTCAGTGGTTTTCATGAACGACGAGATGCCGGGGATGACGGGACAGCCGCCATCGCCGGCCACCCCGGCACCGGTCGGTTTCTGGCTGTACGGCGCCGACTGCGATGCGGCGTTCAAGCAGGCGGTGGCGGCGGGCGCCACCGTGAAGATGCCGCCGGCCGACATGTTCTGGGGCGATCGCACAGCAACCGTGGTGGATCCGTTCGGCTACATGTGGACGTTCGCCACCCACGTGAAGGACATGACCGAGGCCGAGATGCAGCGAGCGGGCGAGGAGTTCGCGAAGGCGATGCGGAACAAGCCCTGACGGACGCAATGCTCCACGGACGGTAGGATTCGACGACCTGCATCAAGCCTCTTGGCGTGTCGTGGAAAAGTGCGCCTACCCGAACTGGACCGACCGGCGCGTGAGCGAGCCGCCGTAGAAGCCGGTGATCGGGAACGTGACCGGGCCGGAGCTGCCGGCCGCAGCGCCCATCGCGACCACCACCGGGACGAAGTGCTCGTGCGTCGGGAGCGCCTGCTGTACCGCCGGGGCGCGCCTCCTGTAGTCGACGAGGGCATCGACGTCCCGGCGATGGATGACGTCGGCCACCCACGCGTCGAACTCCGCTGCCCAGGCGGGCGTGACAGGGTTGGGCCGCGTGTCCCAGGCCCTCAGGTTGTGGGTGAG
>PMLC01000101.1:0-64682 GCA_003158745.1 Acidobacteriota bacterium | reverse complement strand
TTCACGGCATAGTACCTTTCCGGGAACCCCCAGAAGTCATAGATCAGCGGTACCGTGCGGGTTGCCCCGACCGTTACGGGCTTCTGCTCCCAGTGTGCTGAGAGCATGAGGAGAGACTTCGGCCGCGGGAGCGCAGTCGCCCACCGGTTGAGCTCCCCGACCCACCCCTCGTCGTCGAGCAGGAACGGCGAACCGTGCGCCACGAAAATGACGGGCATCGGTTGCGCGGTTTTCACGGGCGTCTCGGTGGTTTCGGCCATGGTTGTTCCCTTCCCTTCGAGTGCGGCGCCCATCCGGGTCTCGACAGCGAATGCGAGATTGGAAAAAGGCCCCTTCCTGCGGGTGACAGCATAACCATCCGCCGTCGCTGGGCGACGCAACGCACGTTTGCTCCAACCGTGTTACGGTCGAAATTCATCCGGAGGTTCTCGACCGCCGCGTTGGGCCACTGCGGCCGGGACGCAGCGCAGCACTGGAGTGGAGAAACGAAGGCCGGAGTGCCGTTACCGGCGCCTCCGGCCTCGCCGCAGGGTACCGTACCGTCAGATCGCGAACGAGATCGTCACCTGGCTCTGGGGCAGGTTGACCAGGAGCTCGTAGTTGCCCTTCTGGACGCCTTCCGGCAACTGGAAGTACAGGCGGCCATAGGTGTTGTGCCATTCATCCAGCCAGACCGACGCGAACGCCAGGTGGCGGCCAGGCTCCGAGAAGTAGTCCATTCGCCTGGGTCGGTGCGGGAGCAGGTAACCCATCGGCTCCAGGAAGGCGTTGGCCCGCGCGATGCTGGCCGCAAGCTCGGGGTAGGCCTTGCCGAACGACTGCTGCGTCGCGAGCGGCACGACATCGCCGTTCGGCGTGCGCACCGAGATCGCGGTCCGCGGAAGCTCGAGCGGCGCGGTGGCGGCAGTCATCACGGTATCCAGCATGAGCCAGTTGCCCGTCGGGTTCTGCTTGGCGAAACGATACGACAGCACGAGTTCCACCTGAGGTCCCTTGTAGACAATCGCGGTTGCGCCGACCTGCCTGGTCGTCTCGAGCGGAACCGGCGTTGTGTGCGCCCAGACCGCGGCGTCGCAATACAGACTGAGGGCGAGCGCGCTCAAAAGCCACAAGTGACGAAGCGGATTGGTCTTCATGGTCTTCCCTCCCCGCCGGGCGGGTGAGGATATTCTGCCCGCTCGCCGCGGTGCCCTTGCACCAATTCGTCATAGCTGTACGCATAGACCGTGCCAACAAGGCGCAGTTGGAAGTCTTCACCTCACCGACTTGAGATCGCGCTATCGGCGTGCACATGGTCGTGCGATCAGGCCCCCTCCTTGCGCCGCGGCTGGGCCTTGGCGGGTGGAGCGCTGGGCCACCGGTGTCCGCGCCCGAGGACACCGCGCCGCCTGCTACCCTTGCGGTCATGCGTGTGGAGGACCTCGGCACTCCCGCCGCCCTTGTGGACCTCGAGGTTGTTGAGCGCAACGCTTCCCGCATGAGCGAGAAGGCATCCAGCCTGGGGGTACGCCTGCGGCCGCACGTCAAGACGCACAAGACGATCGAGGCGGCGCGCCTGCAGGTGGGCGGCCATTTCGGCGGGATCACCGTCTCGACGCTCGCGGAGGCGGCGTTCTTCGCGGCCGGAGGCTTTCGCGACATCACCTACGCGGTGCCGATCGTGCCGGCGAAGCTCGCGGCCGCGGCGCGGCTCTCACAGCAACTCGACCGCATCAGCGTGCTGCTGGACGATCCTGCTGCCGCCGACGCGGTCGAGGTCTGCGCCCGCGAGCATGGCATCCGGTTCTCCGTGTTCCTCAAAGTTGACTGCGGTGGCCGCCGGGCCGGTGTTGACCCTGAACGGGACGGCATCGTAGCGCTGGCCGGACGGCTGGCAGCATCGCCGCACATCGACTTCAGGGGGATCCTGACGCACGCGGGCCAGTCGTACCGCTGCCGGGGGAGGGACGAGATCCGCGCCGTCGCGGCTCACGAGCGCGATGTCATGGTGGTGTTGGCTGCGCGGTTGCGGGACGCCGGCGTTCCGGTCGAGGAGGTCAGCATCGGCTCGACGCCGACGCTGGCCGTCGCAGAGGACCTGGCCGGCATCACCGAGGTGCGGCCCGGCAACTACGTCTTCTTCGACGCGACCCAGGTCGCGATCGGCAGTTGTGCCCTGGAGGACGTCGCCTTCACCGTGCTCGTGCGGGTCATAGGGAGATACCCGCGGCGGCGCGAGCTTCTGGTGGACGGCGGGGCGCTGGCGCTCTCCAAGGACCCGGGGCCGTTACACGTGGTTCCGGAGTGCGGCTTCGGCATCGTGCTCGATGTCCGCGGCGTACCGATCGAGCACCTGCGCGTGGTTTCGCTCTCGCAGGAGCACGGTGTCGTGCGCTCGGCCCGGGATCTCAGGCCGGGAGAGTTCCCGATCGGCTCGCTCCTCCGGGCGGTGCCGAACCACTCGTGCCTCGCGGCGGCGTTGTTCGACCGCTACGCGGTGCTGCGCGGCGCCGACGTCGTCGGCGAGTGGCATCCCGTCCGCGGCTGGTGACGGACCCCCGGTCGGTCTGCCGTCGCTCTCCTCGCCCGGGCGATTCAGCGGGTGCGGGCGAGATGGCGGCGGGAGGCGTGAAGGCCCGGGACGGCGAGGCGCGCGATCAGATTGCGGCCGAGTCCGTCGGTCACGACGGTGCGAAGCTCTTGGGTCATGCGCGGGTCGGCGCCGCCCCACGTGCCGGGCACGCCGCCCTGGACGCTGCCTTGCCCCTGGCCGAGGAGCTACGGCGCGGCCGACCACGGATCGACCGCCTCGAGGCGCCATGAGAAAGGCGCAACCGCCGGATCGAGCGGATAGAGAGCAACCGTGCCGTAGAGAGGGAGACCGGTCGCCGGCGGATGCGCGGGGGCGTCGCTGAGCCAGACGGTCGCGACCACCCCTCGGCCCGTCACTCTCGCGGTGCTGGTGGCCGGTGTCGCGTCGAGGAGCAGCCGGCCGTCGTCGTAGGCGCCGAAGCACCTGAAGGCGTCCGTCGTGTCGGTCGGGTAGGGCAGCAGGCGGCTGCCGTGAAGCTCGAGGGTTGCGTTGCCCGAAGCTCGAACGTCGCAGGTAGAGGTAGAGCCGTACGCCTCCACTTTGGCAGTGCCGTTTCCCTCGAAGTAGCCGTCGCTGCCGTCTACCACCACCTCGTCGAGTGGCCCCGAGGATGAGTCCATGGCGAGCAGCTCCCCGATCTGCGAGTCGCGCACCTGGATCGCCGCGGTGCCCGCCTGTAGAGGTTCCATGTCCGAACGGCAGTGCTCGGCCACCAGAGTGCTGTTCTCCGAGGCCACCACGACGTGCTGTCCGTGATACACGCTCATCACCTGCACGACGCGGAGTCGGCCAGCCGCACCGCGCCGTGGCCGACTACGAGCAGCTTGCCGCTGAGCCGGAAACCGGGCTCGGCGACGCCCGCCACGATGAGGGAGCCGCCGTCCACGACGATGACGTCGCCCACGTCCATCGGCGCCGTCACCACCGTCGGTTGCGCAATGACAAACGGCTGAACGGCGGCTGCAACCTCAGAGGCGTGCGCCAGCGCGAGTAGGACTGTGCGACAGAAGGCGGAGGCGAGGCGGCCCACGTCACGTCATGATTGGACCCTCGGCAAGGAGCACCAACGCAGCAAATGGCCCCGTGCCGTCGTAAATCTCCGGCCACAGGTGTATTGCTGGCACATACTGCATTGCCGGTTGTCGACGATGCCCCGGCATCGGTTTCCTCCGCGCGCCTTGCTTGCGCCTCGCAAGCCTCTTGCGCGCGACTCGCCCCACTACTCGGACAAGCTCCTAAACGAGGCGGATCGTCGAGGGTCGTGTGACCCGCATGCCGCCCGCGGCCGGTACCCGGGCGGCGGGTTCAGTACCTCGGACGGCCGCCGTCGCGCTCGCGCTCGCCGCCATAAGAGCCGCGGTTTCCCCGATATCCTGAGGATCCGCCATCCCGCGATCTCGCCTCGTTGACGACGAGCTTGCGACCACCGACCTCCTGGCCGTTCATGCCTGCGATCGCGGCCTTGCCGTGCATAGGGTCGACGAACTCGACGAACCCGAATCCGCGGGAGCGGTCGTTCCTCGGATCGACGATCACGGTTGCGCTGCCAAGGGTGCCGAAGGGAGTGAAGAGGTCGCGCAGCTCGTCCTCCCTCGCTTCGAACGGAATGTTCCCAATGTAGAGCTTCATTTCAGATCTCCTTTGCTCCGGCGGTCGTCTCTTGATGATGCAGGATGCGAGGCCGTCGGGGTTCCGACATACGTTGAAGGCGCCGTGCCTCCGGCCGATTCCCCGCCATGCGGGTCTATCGGCCGCTTCCCCGGCGCTGGTTGCTGGAACGACGATGAGCACCGGCGCCGTAGCCCGCACCAGCGGCGGCCCGACTGCCGGCCCCGCCCCCTCCGTTTCGGGACGGTGTGCCCGTCCGGGAACGCCGTTCGGCGTTGGCCCGGGCCCGAGTGCGCTCTCCGGCCTTCTGGGCTCGGATCGCGGCGATCCTCTCGGCGATCGGGACCTCGAGGTTTCCGGCAGGCATATCGGCGTAGTTGAAGCCTTCCAGCGTGCGGCGGGGGATGCGGCGGCCCACGACGTGCTCGATGGCCGCGATTGCCTGCTCGTCGCCCGGGGTGGCCAGGGTCATGGCGTTCCCGGTGGCCTCGGCTCGGGCGGTGCGGCCGACGCGATGGATGTAGTCGTCGACCTGCGCCGGCACGTCGAAGTTGATCACATGCGGCAGGTCAACCAGATCGATCCCTCTCGAGGCGAGGTCGGTGGCGACCAGGACGCGCAGTTGCCCGCGTTTGAACGCCGAGAGTGCGGCCTCGCGCTGCGGTTGGCTTCGGTTGCCGTGAATCCTGTCGCACGCGATGCCGGCCTTGCCCAGATGGAGCGCGAGGCGGTTCGCGCGGTGTTTGGTGCGGGTGAAGACGAGTGCGGTTCGGACCTCGTCCCGGCGGAACAACTCGACCAGCAGCGATGCCTTGAGCCTCTCGGGCACAGGCAGCACGGCGTGGGTGACGCCGGTGGCCGGTGCGGCCTGGCGCTCGACGTTGATGCGCGCGGGGTTGGTCAGCATGGCGCGCGACAGCTGCACGATCGGCTGGGGGAGCGTGGCGGAGAACATCATCGTCTGACGCTTCACCGGCAGCTTGGCGAGGATCCTCCGGATGTCGGGCAGGAAGCCCATGTCAAGCATGCGGTCGGCCTCGTCGAGGACAAGGATCTCGAGGCGGTCGAAACGCGCCGATCCCTGGCCGATGTGGTCCAGGAGACGACCGGGGGTGGCGATGACGACATCGACGCCGGACCGGAGAGCGCGCTCTTGGGGACCCTGCTTGACGCCGCCAAAGACGGCGGCCGATCGCACGTTGGTGTGGCGCCCGAGCATCACGACGTGCTCCCGCACCTGAGCCGCGAGCTCGCGCGTCGGGGTAAGCACGAGGGCGCGGGTGACGCCGCCGCCGCCGTGGCTCTTGAGTCGCTGTAGGACCGGCAGCACGAAGGCGGCGGTCTTGCCGCTGCCCGTCATGGCGGCCGCGAGGACGTCGCGGCCGGCCAGGGCCTCGGGAAGGGCGGCCACCTGGATCGGGGTGGGGTCCGTGAAACCGAGATCGGAGATCCCGCGCAGCAGCGCGGGGTCGAGACTGAAGTCTTTGAAGCTCATCTGCACACTTGTCCTTCTGCGGGCGAGCGCACAGGGCGCGACGCACCGTCGGGTTCGGTTCCGGCTGGTTGGGGAACGGGAGACTTGCCGGCGAGGCTGCCGTCCGGGCCCTGGAGGGCCGTGCACCATGTTCGAGCGGCCTCGGCAGATCACAACGGAGAGTGTCGAAGCTGCGACGGAGAGAGTGTCTCACATTTCGGCGTGCCTTGCAAGCGAGGTACATGGGCCGTCGTTCTGCACCTCGGTCGCCAAGTTCTCGGGCTGCTCCATGCCGCATCTTGACTGGGATGAAACGCACTCTGGAAAGCGGCGCGCGGTGCGTCGTCCCCGTGCTACCTTTCTCTTCGGGCCGGCGCGAAACCTGCCGTTGGGAGGTCACGATGATGTGGTTGTGCAGGATGTTCTCGATCGGGGTCGTGGCAGCGGCCGTGTCTGCTGCGGCACAAGGCCCCGCACCGTCGAGGCCCCTTCTCGTTACCGTGGACGACCTGCCGGTAGCGATGGGCCACCTGCACAACGATCCGGCGGAGCGGGAGAGGATCACGAAGGACCTGCTCGCCGTTCTCGCCAGGCACCACGTGCCGGCCGTGGCGTTCGTGATATGGGGGAACGTCTCCGGCCCCGCCGACGTTGCGCTGCTTGAGAGGTGGCTCGCGGCTGGCCACGAGCTCGGCAACCACTCGAAGAGCCACCCCGACTACTCCGACATCGGTGCCGAGGCATACGTCGCGGACGTGGAGGCAGGGCGCGCCGGACTTGCAGGCCTGCTCGAGAGGCACGGCCGCACGGTGCGGTTCTTCCGGTTCCCTTACTTGACGGAGGGTAACACCGTGGCGAAGCTCGACGCGATGCGCGAGTACCTCGGCCACTCGGGTCAGATGTCGGTGCCCGTCACCATCGACGATCAGGACTGGTCGTACGAGGAGCGCTGGGTTCAGGCGCGGCGCGCGAGAGACTCCGAAGGGATGGAGCGGATCGCCGAGGAGTACCAGGCGGCGCTGCGCCACGAGGTGGCGACGCAGACGGAGATGGGCGAGAAGCTGTTCGGCCGGACGATCCCGCAGATTCTCCTGCTGCACGCGAACGAGGTGGGGTCGGCGCAGTGGGACGCGCTCTTCACGTGGCTCGAGTCGCGCGGGTACCGATTCGCACCGGCGGACGAGGTGCTCGCCGACCCGGCGATCGCGACGTCTCATCGCTACGACAACGAGCCGGGAGGCTCGCTCTGGTATCACGTGGCTCACGAGCGACAATCGAAGGAGGCAAGAGAGCAGGTGGCTGACCTCCTGCGGGCGCAGGCGGTGGCGTGGAACCGGGGAGACCTCGCCGCATTCTGTGCGGTCTACGACGAGGACGCGGTGTTCCTCACGCCGTCGGGCCTGGCCCGGGGCCGGCAGGCGGTGCTCGACCGGTACACGGCTCGATACCCGACGCGCGACGCGATGGGCACGCTGGCCCTCGAGCCGCTCGAGGCGCGCGAGGCGTGGGGAACCGAGGTGACGCTGCTGGGAGACGCCTTCCCTTCCCGGGTCCACGGCGTGAGCCTGGTTGCCCGCTGGACGCTGCGGGCGGCGGACGGCTCGGCGCGCACCGGGTTGACGCTCCTCGTCTTCCTGCGGCGCGGCGGTCGCTGGCTGATCATGCAGGACGCCTCGATGTAGTCGCAGACTTGCGGCGCGGCTCGCGTGTGCTGTTGTCTGGTCACTGTGGCCCCCGCTGTTGCGTGCGCCTCAACCCGGCTATACTCACCCACACATCGTCAGGCGGACGGGCGATGGTGTGATGTTCGGGCCTGGAGAGAGTCCGGGTTCGCGGCCGCGAAAGGGGTTCAAATATGAAGCTGTACGTCGGTAACCTGTCATACAACACGACTGAAGACGAGTTGAAGGAACTGTTCGCGACGTGCGGCACGCCGGAATCGGTCCGCATCCTCACCGACGGCGACAGCGGCCGGTCGAAGGGTTTCGGATTCGTCGAGTTCAACGACGAGGGTGAAGCCAGGGCCGCGATCGCGAGCCTCAACGGCAAGGAGATCGGTGGCCGGGCCATCGTGGTCAACGAGGCCAGGCCGAAGACCGAACGCGGTGGGTTCGGTGGAGGCCGCGGAGGATACGGCGGCGGCCGCAGCGGCTCCGGCGGTGGGCGCGGTGGTGGTTTCGGCGGCGGGCGCAACCGCTACTGATCCACTCGTACCTCCGGGGTGCACGGGCGCCCGGCATCGCGTACTGAATCGAACGTCGGCCCGGCGGGCGGGTTCTGCCCGCGTCTCCAGCCAGGTTCCGTGGCCGGGCGGGAGTGTTTTGTCCCGCGAGCCGTCCCGATCCGTCCGCGCGTTCCGGCATGCGCTCGAAGGCAAGCGGATGTTCTGCACCTTCGGTCTCAAGGGCCGCCTGTTCCTGCGCGAGGGGCGTACAGCCTGGGCGCTGCCCCTGATGGGAAAGGCGCTCGCCGACGCGGCGGGCAAAGCGCCCGAGGAGTACACCGACATGCAGAAGAAAACCGCCGAGGAGCGGAAGGCCGTTTCCAGCAAGTAGCAGGCGGGTGGCTGGGAAAACGAGCGGTGGGCCGGGTTGCTCTGAGAGATCGAAGCTCGTACGCTTCGTCCCAGCCGTGGTCCGCGAGGGAGGTGCTGGGTGTCGGAGCGAATGGTGCGCCAGTTCATGGAAATGGTCCGGATCGACTCGGAATCCGGGAACGAGGCCCGATTCATGGAATACCTTCTGAAGGAGATCGTCGCGCTCGGCGGGGCGCCGGCGCTCGACGGCTACGGGAATTTGATAGCGTCGTTCCCGCCCAAGGGGAGCAAAGCGACGGAGCCGATCCTGCTCTCGTGCCACGGCGATACGGTCAAGCCGGGCGTCGGCATCGAGCCCGTGCTGGGCGACGACGGGATCATCCGGTCGAAGGGCGACACCATCCTCGGCGCCGACGACAAGGCCGGCATCGCTGAAGTGCTCGAGGCGCTGCGCGTCGCGTCAGTTCGCCCGCCGGTGGAGTTCGCCGTCAGCCGGCAGGAGGAGGTCGGCCTGCTGGGCGTGAGGGCGATGGACTTCTCGCGCATCACGGCGCGACGCGGGTTCCTGATGGACAACGACACCCTCGACACGATCGTCATCGGCGGTCCCACCTACGTCGCGCTCGACGTCAAGGTGACCGGACGCGCGTCCCACGCGGGGATGGACCCCGAGAAGGGGATCAACGCCATTCGCGCCGCGGCGAAGGCGATCAGCGCACTGCCGCTCGGCCGCATCGACCACGAGACGACGGCGAACGTCGGGGTGATCAACGGGGGCCTGATCCGCAACGGCGTTCCGGCCGAGTGCACCTTCCTCGCCGAGTGCCGCTCCGGGGACCACGCCAAGGCGGCCGCCCTCGCCGAGCAGATGACACGCACGATTCGCGCCGAGGTTGAAGCCGCCGGGGCGAAGGCCGAGATCGTAGCGGACGAGAAGTGCCGCGCGGTCCGCATCCCCGAGGATGCCTGGGCGGTGCGTGTCGCTAAGCAGGCGCTGAAGACCCTCGGCATCGATGCGGGGGCGGTGTTCATAACCGGGTTCACCGACGCCTCGATCTACAACAACCACGGGATCGAGATGGCGGTCGTCGGGATAGGCGCGCAGAACGAGCACTCGACCGAGGAGTGCGTCGCCGTCGCCGACATGGAAAAAGCCGTGAAGATGCTCGTCGAGGTCTTCCGCCTTAGCGCCGCGTAGGCGCCCGCGGTCGGGATCTCCCTCGCAAAACCCGAACACCGGAAACACGTAGACTTCACGGGCCGCCGGTGCCTGGCGGTGAGACTTTGCCCGAGGAGGGACGATGATCGAGACGGGACGTAGCTTCAGAACGGCATTGTTTGGTTTCTTCGCGGCGGTGTGCCTCGCGGCGGCCGTGCCGGCGCCGGCTGCGCAACCTGCGCTCTGGCTTCGCTATCCCGCGATTTCGCCGGATGGCCGGACCGTGGTTTTCAGCTACCACGGCAACCTCTGGAAGGTCCCGGCGACGGGTGGGACGGCCGAGCCCCTGACCGTGAGCGACGCCCACAACACGATGCCAGTCTGGTCGCCGGACGGAACGAAGATCGCGTTCGCCTCGGACCGTTACGGAAACTTCGACGTGTTCGTGATGCCCGCCGAGGGCGGCGAGGCCAAGCGGCTGACCTTCCACTCGGCCGACGAGACTCCGACGAGCTTCACGCCCGACGGAAAGGCGGTGCTTTTCACCGCTGCGATCCTCGACGCCGCGGCCAACGTGCTGTTTCCGACGCCCGCGCAACCCGAGCTTTACAAGGTGGGCCTCGACGGCGGAATGCCCGAGCAGGTGCTCACCACGCCGGCACCGTACGCCGTCTACGACCGGGCCAGCAAACGGATCGCCTACTCGGACCTGAAGGGCTTCGAGCACGAGTGGCGGAAGCATGACAACTCCTCGTTCAATCGCGACCTCGTCCTCTACGACGTGGCCAGCGGGAAGCACACGCAGCTCACGCCTTCCGGTGTGGACAACCGGCAGCCGGTGTGGGCGCCCGGCGACACCTCGCTGTTCTTCCTGTCTGAGCGAAGCGGCTCGTTCAACGTCTGGCGGCTCGACCTAGCCGACCTGCAGCATCCGGTCCAGATCACCACGCACACGACGCACCCGGTGCGTTTCCTGAGCGCCTCCGGGAAGGGCGACCTCTGCTACGCGTTCGACGGCGAGATCTGGGTACGACCGGCCGGAAACTCCCAGAGCAAGCGTCTCGACGTGTCGGTGGCGGCCGACCAGCGCACGCTCGATGTGAAGCCGATCGACGTGACGGACGAGATCACCGAGTTCGACGTCTCCCCGGACGGCAGCGAGATTGCGTTCATTGCCCGCGGCGAGGTCTTCGTGACCTCGACCGAGCATGGGACCACGAAGAGGATCACCGACACGCCAGAGCAGGAGCGCTCGGTGAGCTTCTCGCCCGACGGGCGCACGTTGCTCTACGCCTCGGAGCGCGGCGGAAGCTGGAAACTCTATCGCACCGACCTGACCGACAAGGACGAGCCGAACTTCTTCAACGCGACGGCGCTCAAGGAGACGCCGGTGCTGGAGAGCGACCTCGAGGCGTTCCAGCCCCACTTCTCGCCCGACGGGACCGAGGTGGCCTACCTCGAGGAGCGCACCACGCTCAAGGTGCTGAACGTTAAAACCGGCAAGAGCCGCACGATCCTTCCCGGTGACCTCAACTACTCGTACGAAGACGGCGATCAGTGGTACGAGTGGTCTCCCGACGGCCGATGGTTCGCGGTGCAGTTCCTGAGCCACACCCGATGGTCGTCCGAGGTTGGGCTGATCCCGGCGTCGGGCGAGGGCCAACTGGTGAACGTGACGAATAGCGGGTACGAGGACGTGCTTCCGCACTGGGCCAGCAAGGGCGAGGTCCTGTTCTGGCTGACCGACCGACAAGGCTTGCGCGCCCAGGCCGGCGAGGGGCGGGAGCAGGACGTCTACGCCGCCTTCCTCACCGGCAAGGCGTGGGACCGCTACCGCCTCGATGAGGCCGCGTTCGACCAGGTGAAGGCCAAGGAGAAGGACAAGGACAAGGCGAAGGACAAGGGCAAGGAGAAGAGCGCCGAAGAAGCAAAGGGCCCGAAGCTCCCCGAGCCCGTGACGATCGAGTTTGCCGGTCTCGACGACCGGATCACCCGTCTCTCGCTGCACTCGGCCGACATCGGCGGCGCGGTGCTATCGCAGGACGGCGAGACGCTCTATTACCTCGCAAAGTTCGAGAAAGGGTTCGACCTCTGGAAGTACGTCCAGCGCAAGAAGGAGGTCAAGCTCCTCGCCAAGCTCGACGCCAAGGAGGCCCACCTCAAGCTCGACCGGGAGGGGAAGAGAGCATTTGTCCTCGCTGACAACCGGCTGACGACCGTAGACCTCGAGTCGGGCAAGACGTCACCGGTGAAGGCGTCGGCGAAGATGGACCTCAAGGCGGCGGCGGAGCGGGCGTACATGTTCGAGCACGCTTGGCGCGAGACGCTCAAGAAGTTCCTCGACGTGAAGATGCACGGCGTGGACTGGAAGGCGATGAAGGCGGTGTACGCCCGGTTCCTCCCGTACATCGACAACGACCGGGACTTTGCTGAGCTGATTTCCGAGATGCAGGGGGAGCTCAACGCCTCGCACACCGGCGGCCGCTACCGGCCGATGCACCAGGAAGGTGACGCCACTGCCGCGCTCGGTTTCTTCCCCGACCCGAAGCACACCGGCGACGGGGTCGGAATTCTCGAGGTCGTCGAGGGCGGTCCGCTCGGGAAGCAGGGGACCCGGATCAAGGCCGGCGTCGTCATCGAGGCGATCGACGGCGCGAAGATCGCGGCGGGCGCGAACTGGTACCCCCTGCTCAACCACAAGGCCGACACCCCGGTGCGGCTCGCTCTGTTCGACCCCAAGGGCGCAGCCCGCTGGGAGGAGAGCGTCAAGCCGATCTCCTGGATGGAGCAGTCGCGCCTGCTTTACCAGCGCTGGGTGAGGTCGCGCCGCGAGGAGGTCGATCGCCTCTCGGGCGGCCGTCTCGGCTACGCGCACATCCGCGGGATGAACGATGGCGCCTACCGCGAGATTTTCGAGGAAATCTTCGGGCGCGCGGTCGACAAGGACGCGATCATCCTCGACACGAGGTTCAACGGCGGCGGCAACCTGGTGGAGGCGCTGACGGTGTTCCTGAGCGGGAAGGTGTATGCGAAGGACGTGCCGCGCGGCCAGCAGGTCGGCATCGAGCCCTCGCAGCGCTGGACCAAGCCTTCGATCGTGATCATGGGCGAGGGGAACTACTCCGACGCCCACTGCTTCCCGATGGCGTACACGCAGCTCGGGCTCGGCGAGACCGTTGGCATGCCGGTCCCGGGGACGTGCACGTCGGTGTGGTGGGAGCGCCTGCAGGATCGCAACCTGGTGTTCGGGATCCCGGAGGTTGCGCTCGTCGACACGCAGGGCGACATCATGGAGAACAAGCACCTCGCCCCCACCTACCTGGTAGCGAACGATCCGGCGCTAGTAGCACAGGGGCGTGATCAGCAGCTCGAGAAGGCGGTGGAAGTGCTCCTGGCGAAGCTGCCGAAGCGGTGACCGCGCCTCGGGAGGCCGACGCTCAGGGCAGCAGCCAGCGGGCGTAACCGCGGCCCGCAGCGGCGGCGATCGCCGTCGCGAACGCGCCCCAGGCGAGGTCCGCCAGCGTCACGGAGATCGGCCAGCGAACGAGCGTCGCCAGATTCGTGAGGTCGTACGTCGCATAGGCAACGAGGCCGAAAGCCGCTCCGAGCCCGGCCGTGAGGACCCAGGGAGATCTCTGATTCGGGAGCACCACCAGAAGCAGGAGCCCTGCGATGTACAGGACGTAAAACGCCACCGCGGCGCCCCACCGGACCTTCGGTGCGAGCAGGTGGCCGATCTCCCGTCTGTACATCTCGCGAGCCACGAGGCCGAGCCACACGGCGTCGAGCAGGAGGAACGTCACCAGCGTCAGGACGTGAACGGCAGCCAACTTGAGAGCGTTCATTGCGGCGATCATACCAGGGGCGTGCTCGGCGAGGTGCCCCGTGGGCCGGCGTGAAGGGTTGCGAGATTCAGCACACGTGTAACCCCGTTGGCTCGCGTGGCGTCTTGGGAGTAGAGCCGGACGGTTTCGGTCACACAGGGCGGGCGGCCGGCGTCGCGAGCGGCATACTGGGGAACATTCCGTGCCACACTCACACGGAGGTACGTTCGTGAGAGGTTTCACGCTACGGCTGGGATTTGTCGCGGCTGTGCTCCTCCGCGTCGTCTGTCCGGCCAGCGCCGGGGAGTTTCGGGGGCGGTTCCTGATCGGCGAGCAACCGGCCGTAGGTGTGACGGTTTCGGCTGTCCCCTACGAGGGGCCGTTCGATCAGGCCCGGCGTGAGGCTCACCGCCAACCCGGCCCGCAGCCGATCGCCTCCGTGACGACCGGCAAGGACGGGTCGTTCGTGCTCACGCTCGCTTCCGAACCCGGCAAGGAGAAGCTGGTCACCCTGCAGGTCGAGGGCGGCGGCGCCGCGGCCGCCGCGGTCGCCGGTTCTTGGGACGCCGCCGAGACGGCGGACATCGGAGAGCACGCCCTGCTTCCCGGCACCAAGCTCAACGGAAGTGTGAACGACGGATCTGGCAAGCCCGTAGTTGACGCGGAGGTGGTGCTCGTCTCACCGGTCGACCGCGCGGAGCAATCCGAATTCGAGGCTGCTCCATGCTTCGCGCGAACGGGCGCGGATGGCACGTTTCACTTCGATGCCGCGAGCGCAACAGGCAACACCCTGACTGTGGAAAAGGCGGGACTGGTCAGCGCACTGCTCAGAACCGTGAAGGCCGGAGCCCCGGTGGGACCAATCGTCCTCTCAGCCGGCGCGCCGGTTTCAGGGGCCGTCCGGCGGCCCGACGGCCGCTCGCCCGCGGCCGGCGCCCTGGTGCGACTCGAGGGGAGGGCCATGACTCGCTGGGTGGAGACGGGCATGGACGGGTCGTTCACGATCCCCGACGCCCCGAAGGGTACCGTCACGGTCGTCGCGGATGCCGCCGGCGCCGGGTATTTCGAGCAGGCCGGCGTCGCGCTCCCATTGGCCCAGGGGAAGATGCTCGCGCTGGTCCTCCGGCCGCCGTCGGCCCTGGTGGGACGAGCCGTGGATGCGGGGACCGGTCGCCCGGTGCCGCGAACCAGGATCGAGCTTCGCACTGCCGCCCGACACCATACGACGCGATCCGCTCCGGACGGAACCTATGCCCTGCAGGACCTGCCGCCGGGGTCATGGCAAATGCGCGCGGACGAGCCGCGATTCGTGCCCTGGACGCATGCCAGAGTTCCCCTGCAATCCGCAGAGAGGAAGAAGCTCGACATCCCGCTCGTCCTGGGTGCTTCCCTGTCGGGGCGGGTGACCGACGAGAACGGGCAGCCGGTCGCCAACGCCAAGGGGTCGCTGACCCGCATGGGCCCCGTCAACGTGCAGCGGATCGTTCGACGGATGCTCGGCGACGAGTCGCCGCTGTTTCGGACGCGCGCCGATGGGACGTTCAAGGCGGCGCGCTTGGCTCCGGGCGAGAGCCAGCTGCTGGCGGTGGCGCATCCGGACTTCGAGCGGGCAACGATCGGCGGCCTCACACTCGTCGGCGGCGCCACGAAGGCCGGACTCGCGATCGTGCTCAAGCGCGGCTCCGTTTTGAGTGGAGTCGTCAAGGGTACGGACACCCAGCCGATCCAAGGCGCCGAGGTTGCACTGTCCCGATCGCTTCCCTTCGGGGGTGGCGGTCCCGGAGGAGGCGGTGGTCCCGGCCGCGCGCTCGGAATCCTCAGCGCAGCCGGAGGCGCCGCCGAACCGAAGAGCGGCTCCACGGGCGGCGACGGGAAGTTCGCCGTCCGCGGCGTGGCGCCAGGGGAGTACGTCCTGACCGTGAAGCGCTCGGGGTACGCGACCGAGCGGGTCGAGCCGGTGAAGGTCTCCAAGAACGGATCGCCGGCCCCGCTCGAAGTGACGCTGACCCCCGGCGCGGTGATCTCCGGACGCGTGGTGCGAAAGTCGGGAGCGGGTGCCGATGGGTTCGTCGTCCGGGCGACCTCGCCGGGCCGTCCGCGCTTCGATGCTGCCGCAATGGCCGCCCAACCGACCGGTTTCGATGGAGAGTTCTCGATCGACGGCCTCAAGGTGAGGCAGAGCTACGACCTGCAGCTCGTCGGGACCGGCGGGATGGGTGAGGGGAAGCGAGGTGTCCTGGCGCCCGCCACCGGGCTGGTGCTGACGGCGGCTGGTCCGGGCCGGATCACGGGGAAGGCGGTCGATGCGGGCGACGGGCACCCCATCACGGAGTTCCAGGTCTCCTACGAGCCTGACCGGGGAGGCGGCTTCCGCGGCCCGGGGCGCGCCGGACCGCGCGGAGGGGGTGGCGGAACCGGGGGCGGGGAAGGGCAGCCGGTCGACGTGCAGAGCGCCGACGGCACCTTCACGCTGGAGGACGTTCCCGCCGGGACGTGGAGCGTCACGGTGACCGCAAAGGGGTACCAGCCCGCTCGCACCTCGGGAGTGACCGTCGAGGAGGGCGGAACCGCGGACGGCGTCGAGGTGCTCATCACCCGAGGCACCACTCTGAAGGGCCGTGTTTCCGACGCGACGACTGGTGCCGGCGTGGCGAACGCAACGGTCTCCACCGCTTCTGCCGGCTCTGCGGCAGGGCGCGGCCCGGCGCCTGCCGCCGCGTCCGACGGCGACGTGACCACCGATACGGACGGGAATTTCGAGATGGAGGGCGTTCCGACCGGCAAGCAGTTGCTGCACGTGTCGCACCCCGACTACACCGACGCGACTCAGAGCGTCCAGGTGACGGACGACGGCGCTACCGTCGAGGTCAAGCTGACGGCCGGCGGCGTGCTCCTCGGCTCGGTGGCCTCCGACACCGGCCAGCCGGTCCCGAGTGCGAACGTGACGCTCGTGCAGGCGGGAGCCGGTGGTGCCGGGTTCGGAGGCGGGGCAGTCAACCAGACCAACGTGACCGACGCCGCAGGCGGGTTCCGCTTCGACCACCTCGCCTCCGGTCGCTACACAGCTGAAGCCGCTCTCGGCTCGCACACCTCGGCGCCGTCAGAGGTCGTGCTGCAGGCCGGGCAGCTGCCGCAGACAGTCGCGCTCCAGCTCCAGCTCGGGATCACGGTGCAAGGGACGGTTTCAGGGCTTCCCGCAACGGCGATCAACGGGACGACCGTGACCGCTGCGGGGGCCGACTCGTACTTCCAGTCCACCCGCGTCGGATCCGACGGCCACTTCGAGTTTGACAACGTGCCGGCCGGTGTTGCGACGCTGCGCGGAACGGCGACGGACCCGACCGGCTCGACCCGCAGCGTCACGAAGCAGATCACGACAACCGCGGACCAGCCGGTCATCACGGTCGATCTCGTGTTCGACCAGGGCTTCACGCTCTCGGGGCGCGTCTCGCAGGCCGGGCAGCCGATCAGCGGCGCGATGGTCGTCGCCAACCTGCAGGGAGGCGGCGGCCGTCAGGCCTCGGCGACTACGGATGACGGTGGTTCGTACCAGCTCACCGGTCTCCAGGCGGGGACGTACACGGTCAGCGCGATGTCCGCCCAGGCCGGCGCCTCCCAGCGACAGACGGTTGAGGTGAGCTCCGACCAGACGCTGGACATCACCTTCCCAAGCGCCACGGTCGCCGGCAAGGTCGTGGACGTCGACTCCAGCATGCCGCTGGCGAACGCGACGGTGGCTATCCGGTCGCAGGACCCGGGCGCGGCCGGGGGGGCCGGCCAGCGCCCCGCGACCACCGACAGCACCGGGCAGTTCTCGTTCAGCGGCCTCGACGACGCGACCTACACGCTTTCGACGAGCAAACCCGACTACCAGCTCGACACGCGCGACGCGGTCGCCAGCGATCAAAGCTCCGACGCCCTCGTGGTGGCGCTGAAGCGGAGTGCCGGAATCGGCATCAAGGTCATGGATGGCCTCGCGGGCGTGCCCTTGTCGAGCGTGACGGTTCGCGTGCTCGATCCCCAGAGCGCTCCCGTGTTCGGCCCCGCCTCGATCGCGCTTGACGGCAACGGTCAGGGCGAAATTCCTTCCCTGGCCCCCGGGACCTACACGATCATCGCCGCAGGAGCCGGTTACGCTCCCGTGCGCCTTGACGGCGTTGCTGTCCCGTCGTCGATGGTGACGATCTCGCTCACGCCCGGCGGGACCCTTCTCATTCAGGCCGGGCCTAAAACGCTCGCCCCGGGCACGGCCACAGGAACGATCGCCACGGCGGCCGGGCAACCGGCGCTCCTCTCGCTGTTCAACATGGTGGGGCGCATCGCGCTCTCAGAACCCAACCTCCAGCTGCGGAACGTCCCTGCGGGCAGCTATGTGCTGTCGCTCCCGGCCGTGGAGGTGTCGCAGGCCTTCGTTGTCAACGAGGGCGGCTCGACCATCGTCCAGCTCCCGTGACGACGGTCGCGTCACTGGAGGCGATGTCTCCGAGCGGGCGCGAGCTGCGGCAGGCTCCGGGCCGCGCCGGAACTCACGCGCGAAGCGTCAGCGTGTACTTCATCTCCAGGCGCGTCGGCTCGTAGGAAAGCTTGGCCTTGCGCAACCCCGGGTCGCCGAGGTCCTCCTCGCGGTTGATGAGGGAAAACCCCTGTCCTTCGATCACTCGCGCGGTCTCGCGGTTGATCACCTGGTAGAGGCCTTTCTCGGTGCGCAGGGCGCGCTCGAACAGGACCACTGCGGTCGTCGGGTTGAGGCGGTCGAAGATCGAGAACGCTCCCGGGCGTCCAGCGACCCGGAGGACGAGCCCCTGGAGACCGAGCGGTGCGAAGAGGCGAAGTGCGCACTCGAGGGCGTGGGTCTCCTGCTCGAGGGTCACCGCCGCGTCGGTGGTCCGCTTGGCCGCAATGTCGTCCGCGACCTCCATGCACTGGTCCGTCCGGCTCGGATCGAGGGGTTCGACCGACCATGAGTGGAGGCGCGAGGCCTGTGCGATCAGGTTGCGTTTGCCGGCGTAGCGCCGGCCAGGAAGCCCGGCAAGGTCCGCGGCGGTATAGATGTAGTTCGCGCTGTCGCGCACCGGCGCGACCTCGAAGTGAGCGGCGAAACCCGCGTGCGTCAGCAGGAACTCCTCGCTCACGGACTCGATCCGCAGCGGTTCGGGGAGCTCACGGGCGCGCTGCAAGAGTATTTCCTGCACCGTCTCGGGGAACTGGCCGACGGGCTGCAGGAGGCTCGGGCGGCGCTGGCCCCCGAACATGGACGACACGAACAGCGTGTCACCTTCGACGAGGGCGTGGTGGTAGTGATAGACGGGCGACCACACGAGAAGCGACGCGAAGGTGTAGTCGGAGAGGGGTTGCGGGTAGCGCTCCAGGAGATCGGCGAGGCGCGCCCGGTCCCCGATCTCGATTGGTGTGAAGCTGAGGCCGAGGAGGTCAACGTCCATCGGGCTCGCCTCCGTGGATCATCAGCTCGTAACCCGCGAGGGCGTGGAACCCCAGCGGCTCGTAGAACCCCCGCGTCCCCGGCTCGGCAACCAGGCCGATCCAGCCGATTCGCGACTCGAGGCAGCGCTCGGTCAAGCGGCGGACGATCTCGCGGCCGATGCCGCGGCCGCGGCAAGCGTCGAGCACCACCACATCCTGGATGTAGGCGTCGCTCACGCCGTCTGAGATGACGCGGCCCATCCCGACGACGCGGCCGTCCGGCTCCCGCGCCACGAGGAAACAGAAGCTGCCGCGGATCATCTGCGGGATGATGGTGCGGTTCACCGGATCCTCGTGCCACCAGCCGCCGGCCTGGTAGAGGCCGACGACGGCGTCGGTCGGGGCGCTGCTGACAACTTCGTACGCAATCTCGGACATGGGGCACCGGCTCCTTGCGGCACTGTTGCACCGCCTCGAGCGCAGTCTACGCCGGTTGGCCGGCGCGCTCGGTGAAGGTTCGTGGTACCCGCCTGTGTACAATCTGGTCCCGGGGGACGTTAGGGTGCCGGGCCGCGGGGCCACGGTTCGGCCCATGGTCCCCGAAACGCCGATGCCTGAATCACTGCCCGTGTTTGCGCGCGTTGACCGGTCGCTTTCGGCCGGGGACCACCCTTTTCTCGCGATCCTCCCGGGAGTGGCCGCAAGCCCGGCTCTCGCGCGGATCACCGCCGAGCCGGCCGCGCGGGCCAGGCTCCTCGATCGTGCGCTCGTGCAGATTCGGGGCGACCGCGGCTACGCCTTCGTGGATGTGGAGAAACCCTGCATCGTTCTCTCAGAGCGGTATTTTCGCGAGGGCGCAGAGCTCGACATTTACCTTGATCTCCTCCACGAACTCACCCATCTCCGGCAGCTGGAAGAGGGCTTCGATCTGTGGGACGAGCGGTTCGCCTACGTTGATCGGCCAACCGAGGTCGAGGGGTACGCGGTCGCGATCGAGGAGGGGCGGCGGCTCGCGATGACCGACCTGGAGGTCGTGGACCATCTTTCGAACCCGTGGATGACTGCAAACGACGTGGCGCGGCTTCTCCGCAACGTCGACGCCTTTCTCGCGAGCGGGGCTCTCCCGAACCTCAAGGACGCCAAGCCGCCGGCACCGCGCCGCCCCCATCGGCCGTGGTGAGGGATGCGGGGCACTTGCATCTTCTGGCCGCTCCCGGCTAGGACGACCGGCTTGCCGTCGCGACACGAGCACCGCGGCAGATGCTGGCTTCCGCTTCCGCACCGCCCGATGAGGGCGCCGCGGTCGAGGGCAAAGTCGGGTCCTGGGCCCGAGCAGAACTCTCCGTGCACCCTTTGCGTATCTGAAGATGATGCGTAGGCCCCTGCTCGCTATCGTGCTCTTCGCAGGTACGCTCACGTCCTCCGACGCGTTCTGCCGGCCCGGGCCACTGCCACCCCTTGAACTGCATCGGACGTCGCAGGCAATCGCAATCGACGGAAACCTCGACGACCCCGGATGGCATGGTGCGGCGCGCATCGAGAAGTTCTACGAAACTACGCGTGGAGACAATGTCGAACCGCCGGTCCGCACGGTCGCGCTCGTTACCTATGACGACCGCTATTTCTACATCGGACTCATCTGCGACGACCCGGAGCCGGCGAAGATCCGGGCACCGTTCGTGGGACGGGACGGCATCATCGGAACGGACGACAACGTCGCCGTGTTTCTCGACACCCGGGGCGATAGGCGGGCAGCGATGGAGTTTCGGGTCAACCCGCGAGGGCAACAGACGGACGGCATCTACGACGACGGCACAGGCAACGAAGACCTCTCTCCCGACTTTTTCTACGACACCGCCGCCCGGATCACGCCGCAAGGCTGGCAGGCGGAGATCCGGGTTCCGTTCTCGACGTTGCGGTACGACCGCGACAAGCCGCTCAACTGGGGAATCACGGTCTGGCGCAACTACCCGCGGGCCTATCGTTACGCGATCTACAGCAACCCAATGCCCCGCAATTCGAGCTGCCAGGTTTGCCATGCAATGGCGATCAGGGGGCTCGAGGGCCTGCCCGTCGGCGGGCACACGGTGGTCGCGCCGTACGGGACCCTGACTGAGGACGGGGTTCCGCGCGAAGGCCCGGGCACCTCCTTCCGCAACAGCCCGGTCGGCGGCAACGGGGGCATCGACGTGAAGTGGACACCTACGGCCGGGACCGCGCTCGATGCGACCGTCAACCCGGACTTTTCCCAGATCGAGTCCGACGTCGGGCAGATCGCCATCAACAAGCAGTTCGCTATCAACTATCCGGAGAAGCGCCCGTTCTTCCTGGAAAGCACCGACCTGTTCCAAACTCCCTTCCAGGCAGTGTATACCCGGACAATCACCTCGCCGAGGTGGGGTGCGAGGGCGACGGGGAAGGTCGACTCGACGGCGTACACCGTCCTGGTCACGGAGGATCGGGGCGGGGGGAGTGTGATTGTCCCGGGCCCCACGGCCTCCAGCTTCGCGCCCCAGGCGTTCTCATCGGTCGCAGCGATCGGCCGCATTCGGCACGACCTCGGCGCCTCGTTCGGTGGGCTGCTCGTCACCGACCGCGAGAACGGCACCGGCGAGGGGGGCGGGTACAACCGCGTGTTCGGCCCGGATTTCCTCTTGCGGCTGGGCGAACGCGACAAGGTGGCCGGACAATTGTTGCTATCGGACACGCGGACTCCCGACCTTCCCGACCTCGACCCGTCGTGGAACGGCCAGCGGCTCGCCTCCCACGCGGGTTACCTGCAGTGGAGGCACGACGGATACCACTGGCTGGTCATCGCCCAGCACCAGGACGTGGGTGCGGATTTTCGTGCCGATCTTGGGTTCATGCCTCAGGTCGGGTACAAATTTGACAAGGCGGTGGTCGGCTACAGCGTCTACAACGCCGGCATCCTCTCCCAGCTCACGCTAGGGCCCTTCTGCAACGACACCGCGCTCCCGAGCGGAGGCGTCATCCAGACGCAGTGCGGCGTCTTCTTGAGTCCGGTGGGCATCTTGAATCTCAACGGCGAGATTGACGTCGTGCCGCGCGAGCGAGACCGCGTCGGCGACAAGGTGATCGACTCGGACCTCACGGTCTACTACAACCTCTCGCTCGACCCGGGTCGTGTAATCTCCCGCATCACGCTCTCCGGCTTCGTCGGAGACAAGCCGGACGTGGCGAACGCCAGGCCGGGACGGGGCGCCGACGTCCAGCTCACGGGCACGCTCAAACCGACCGACCATCTGGCTTTCGACCTCAACGCCGAGCGGCAGTGGCTTAATGTAGATATCGGCGAAGTGTCGGGCCGTCTCTTCACGGCGCAGATTGGACGCTTGAAGGGAAGCTACAACTTCACGTCGCACGCCTTTCTGCGGCTGATCGGCCAGTATTACACCGCGACTCGGAACCAAGTGCTCTACGAAGGCTCCGTGTCGGCGAACGATCGCAGCTTCACCGGTTCGGCCCTCTTCGCCTACACGCCAGACTGGCAGACGGTCCTCTACCTCGGCTACGGCGACAGCCGCGCCTTGAACGCGGCGAACGAGCTGGTGCCGGCTGGCAGGCAGTTCTTCCTCAAAGTGAGTTACGCGTTCCAGCAGTGAGGAACCACCATCACCGTGCCTCGCGGTCGCGGACCGCGGCCCCGTGCGATCGAGAACGGCCGACGGTCGGGGTCTTACCGGTGGAGGACCACGGTTCCGTCCTTCATCACGAACGATATCTTCTCGGGGGCGTCACATCACGCGCCGGGTCACCATCCATGCGGTCCTTCTTGCCCGGTCGGTGTCGGTATCTCACCCCAGTCTCGGAGCCACTAGAATAAAGCCATATGAGTTCGACGGGCCTCTCCGGCAACCTCCGCACCATGCCCGTTCCGGACCTCCTGCAGTCGTTGGCCGGAGGGCAGGCGACAGGCACCCTGGTGGTGGGTAACGGGGTGCTGGAGCGCCAGGTCTGTTTCCGGAACGGCCAGATCATCGCGGCAGGATCGAGCGACCCGCGGGAGTATCTCGGTCACTTCCTCGTCAGCCACGGGTTCATCACCGAGCAGCAGCTCTCCACCGCAATGACACAGCAGGAGCTCACGCGGGTTCTCCTCGGCAAGATCCTCGTCGACGATGGCTACATCTCCTCCGGGGACCTGGACCGGATGCTGCAGCTGAAGGCGCGGGAGGGGATCTACGACCTCTTCACGTGGCGCGACGGGGAGTTCCGGTTCATGGAGGGCCAGCTTCCAGCCTACGAGATGGTACCTCTATCGATCGGTGTCACGGGCGTCACCCTCGAGGCGATGGAGCGCCTCGACGACTGGGACGACATCAGGAAAGTGATCCCGTCGGCGGAGGCAGTTCCGGTCGCCATCGGGGAGTTGCTCGACGGCCTGGAGCTGGAAGAAGGCGAACGGGCTGTCCTGGCGTCCGTCGACGACGACCGTTCGGTCGGGGAGATCTGCCTCCACACCCATTCCAGTGAGTTCTTCGTTGCGAAGCTCTTCCGACGGATGGTCGAGGCCGGCAAGCTCAAGGTGGTCCGCCCGCGGCACGTGCAGCCGGCCGTTGCCGTCCAGGTGAGCGACCCAGCGGTGCTCGTCGCGGAGGCGGGGAGGCTCTTCAGGGCGGGGGACTACCAGCACGCCCTGCGGCATGCCCGGGCGGCGGCCGCGCTGGGGCCCGACAACGCAGTCGTACGCGAGGATGTCGTCCGTCTCGAGGCAGCGTTGCGCGAGACGATCGAGGCCGATGGAGTGAAGCTGGACAGGGTGCCGAAGCTCGTCGTGGAAATCTCTCAAATGGCCCGGCTGAACCTGTCTCCGGAGGAGGGATTCATCCTCACCCGTATCGACGGCACGAGCACCGTAGGCTCGATTTTGAAGATCACCCCGGTCGCCCAGCTCGACGCGATGCTGGTGTTCCTCCGGCTGATCAAGGCGGGTCACATTCGCCTCGGCCGAATCTCGTAAGCGCCCCCTGTTTCGCGTCAGACGAGGCGGCGAACATCCCGACCCCGCGCGGCGCGTCGGGGAACCTCACGACTGATCGAGGAGCCGCCCGCTTGCGCCGCGCGAGTGCACCGAACTACGATCGGGACAGGCTGAGGAGGTGCGCCGTGGAGCGTCTCATTGCTGGAAACGTTGTGCTTCCGATTCTCTTCGTCGCTCTCGGGTCACCAGCGTGGGCACAGGCGGCGGTTCCCCCGGCCGAAACACAGCGTCCGGCCAAGGTGGCCATCAAAGCGGGCCGCCTTCTCGACGTGCGGTCCGGCCAGGCGGCGTCAGGCGTCGTGATCCTCGTGGAGGGTGACCGCATCGTGAGCGTCGGCGGCGCGGTGCCGTCGGGCGTGTCGGTGATCGACCTCTCCGGCCTCACGGTCTTGCCGGGGCTCATCGACGCGCACGACCACATCATGGGGGACCTGAAGGACCTGTCCTCGACCGCTGCGCTGCGCATGTCGGCGCCGCAGGCCGCGATCTGGGGCGTTCACAACCTGCAGGTGATGTTGGACCACGGCTTCACCGGCATGCGGGACGCCTGCGAGGATGCCGGGTGGGCGTATGGTCAGGTCGCGCTGCGAAACAGCGTTGCAAAGGGACTGATTCGCGGCCCGCGAATGACGGTGGCAGGCAACTGCATCTCGCTGACCGGCGGGCACGGAGACGAGGACGTCCTCGCGCCTGACCGCGCGCTCGGGCGTTTGCCGAACATCGCCGACACCGTGGACCAGATGGACATCGCCGTCCGGCACGACATCAAGTTCGGCGCGGATTGGATCAAGCTGATGGCCACCGGCGGGGTCGGCGACCCAACGAGCGACTTCCGGGTCCAAGAGCTTTCCGAGGCGCAGATGGCGCGTGCGGTCGAGGTGGCGCACCGCGCCGGCAAACGTGTGATGGCGCACGCCGAAGGCACCGAGGGGATCAAGGCCGCCGTGCGCGCGGGCGTGGACTCGATCGAGCACGGCACGTGCCTCGACGAGGAGGGGGCCGCGCTCCTGGCCGGACGAGGCACCTGGCTGGTTCCGACGCTCGAGACGTTCCAGCGCGGCGCGGTCGTGGCCGCCTCCCTCGGCGCGGACGCAGCCAGCGTCACCAAGATGAAAGCGATCCTGCCGATGCAGCGGTCGGGCTTTGAGAGGGCGCTCAAGCACAACGTCAGGATCGCCTACGGCGTGGACGACGACGCCGACTACGTGTCGAACGAGTTCGGCGCGCTGGTGCGCGGTGGGATGTCGCCTCTGGACGCCATCCGGGCCGCCACCGTCAACGCGGCCGAGCTGCTCGGCTGGACGAAGGACGCCGGAACGGTCGAGGCGGGAAAGCTCGCGGACCTGGTGGCCGTGGACGGGGACCCGCTCGCCGACATCGACGCGATGGAGCGGGTCGTCTTCGTCATGAAGGGCGGCGAGGTCGTCCGGAACGATACAGCTCGCCCGCGATGACCGCCCGACTCCCTTGCGAGGAGTGTTGTAGGGAGACCAGGAGGTTCCGGCCATGGAGGGGTAGTGCGAGTCCTTGCCGCCGGAGGCAAAGTAGACGGGTCCGAGCATGGTGTCCGCGCCGACCGCAAGACTCGCCGGCCGGCGGATGTCGCCCATATCGACAACTTGGTGGGTCTGCCAGATGTCGCCGGTCTCGAGGGACAGGCCGCCGCCGCAGGGGCTTCCGACGATCGCGCCCTAGCGACGAAACCCGACCGATGAGCCATGGGTTCCTTCGACAATCTCATTCTCTGTGCGTCGAACTGGCACGACGTCACAGTTCCCCGGGAACCGTGGGTCAACCGCCTCTTCGCGGATCCAGAACGAAACAGGCAAGCTGGTCGCCGACGCCGGCCTGCCCACCGGCCCGGCGTTCCTTGCGAAAGTCACGCCGACCGAGTTCGTGGAGCCTCCGGCCTCCCGCCGGTCGCGGCAGAACTGGAGGCCGCACTGAGGCACGCCGGGCACGTGACCGGCAACGCACCCTTCAACCTCACCGTAGCGGGTTGATCGTGGTCGGGTCGTTGGTTACGTTGTCGAGCAGGGAGGCGTAGGCCAGCACACCGGATCCCGAGTTGATCCTGACCATTGCGTATCCCGCCGCCATCGCCGTCTGCGCCGCCTTGTTCCTGAACGGCTGTGTCACCTGCTGCCACTGCCCCGCACTCAAGCTCACCTGGTAACTGGTCAGCAGATGCCCCGTGGCGTCGTACAACGACACCGTGACCGATGCGTTCCCGCTTCCCGTGTTCGTCAGCCCGATGTTGGTCCGGTAGGCCGCGTCCTCGGTCAACTCCCCCAGCCAGGCGCTCTGCCCCGCCGAGAGACCTTGACTCGTCGTCGCCGCCAGGTAGTCCTGCCCGTACGTCCCCGTCGACGACTGGTCGTACGTCCGCGTCGTGACCTTCAGAGGCTCGTTGGAGGTCACCTCGATCGCCCCCGAACCGCTCGCCCCGAGCTGCTGCACGATATCGGTAAGGATCGACTGCGCTCCCGCCGCCACCACCACGTTCTTGGTGAACACGCTGCTGCCGATGTACCCCTTGATCTGCACGTTGGCGCTGACCGAGCCGGTGTTGAGAAGCCCGAGATCGCTCCGGTACTGGCTGTTGTTCAGACCCGAGGCATGACTCCCTACCGGAATCCACACGGCAGTCCCCGAGTCCGCGACGAGCGGGTTGACCGTCGTCGGGTCGTTGGTTGCGTTGTCGATCAGCGATGCATAGGCCAGCACCCCGGATCCCGAGTTGACCGCGATCTTTGCGTATCCCGCCGCCATCGCCGTCTGCGCCGCCTTGTTCTTGAACGGCTGTGTCACCTGCTGCCACTGTCCCGCACTCAAGCTCACCTGGTAACTGGCCAGCAGATGCCCTGTGGCGTTGTACAACGATACCGTGACCGATGCGTTCCCGCTTCCCGTGTTCGTCACCCCGATGTTGGTCCGGTAGGCCGCATCCTCGGTCAACTCCCCCAGCCAGGCGCTCTGCCCCGCTGAGAGACCTTGACTCGTCGTCGCCGCCAAGTAGTCCTGCCCGTACGTCCCCGTCGATGACTGGTCGTACGTCCGCGTCGTGACCTTCAACGGCTGGTCGGAGATCATCTCGATCGCCCCCGAACCGCTCGCCCCGAGCTGTTGCACGATATCGGTGAGGATCGACTGCGCTCCCGCCGCCACCACCACGTTCTTGGTGAACAAGCTGCCGCCGATGTACCCCTTGATCTGCACGTCGGCACTGACCGTCCCGGTGTTGAGCAGTCCGAGGTCGCTCCGGTACTGGCTGTTGTTCAGACCCGAGCCATGACTCCCAACCGGAATCCAGATTTGCTGGGCGGCGGAGGATGAGATCGTGATGCTCCCGTTCTTGTTGCAACTACCAGTGCCAGAGGTTACGACGAGGGTCCAGGCGTAGGTCTGGTCCTGGGCGTAGGTGTGGGTCGGATTCTGCGCGGTCGACGTCTGGCCGTCGCCAAAGCTCCATAGGTAGTTGATCGTTCCGCCGCAGTTGGAGGCGGTGGCCGAGGAGGTGAAGCTGACCGCAACGTCCACCGTGCCGGTGGTGGGGACGGAGGCCTGGCAGGTCAGCGTGCAGGTGGCGGCCGAGACAGTGATAGAGAGGTGGCTATCGGTGGCTGTTGTTGCGGTCGCGTCGGTGACCTTGAGCACGACGTTGTAGGAGCCGTCCGAGGTGTAACTGTGGGTCGGATTCTGCTGACTGGAGTGGGCGCTGCCGTCGCCGAAGTTCCAGTCGAAGCTGTACGGTGAGGTGCCGCCGGCGGCCGAGCCGGTGAAGGTCACGGAAAGCGGCGGGGTCCCCGACGTCGCGTTGGCGCTCGCCGTGGCGGTGAGCGCACTGGTGGTGCCGCAGATATCGGTGACGGTGGCAGTCGTGGTGATGGGGCTCAGCGAGATTGTCGAGGCCGTGATGGTCGCGTTCGTCTCCGCGATGGTCGTGGTCACGGGCGTCACATTCGTCGCAGTCACCGTGGGCGAGAAGTTCTCCGGGGTCACGCTCGTGGGGTGAACCAGCTCACAGCCGTTGAGTTGGCCGTTGGCGTCGAGAAGCGCCGCCAACATGTCGCCGCCCGCGCCCCATGACGTGGTCGATCCACTCAGCATCAGCCCGCCGCCGGAAAGCCTGGCGATTTCGCCGGACTCGATGCCCGTGCCGCCGTAGGCGTTCTGCCAGACCGGATTGCCCGAGGCGTCGGTCTTGATCACCCAAGCGTTCTTCCCGCCGCCGCCGAAAGAGGAGGTCGTGCCCATCAGCAGGAAGCCGCCAGTGGAATCGGGCAAGGCAAACACCTCGTCGGCTCCGGACCCGCCGTAGGTCTTCGACGAGGTCACGTTGAGATTGGAGTCGAGGAAGGCCATCCAACCGTCCGAGGAGCCCGCGCCGGAGGAGTCCGTGTACCCGGAAAGCAGGTACCCACCCGTCACGGCTTGGAGGACCGCGACGTCGTCGCCGGCGCCGCCGATCGTCTCCTGCTTCACCACGTTGCCCGAGGTGTCGATCTGGATGAGCCATACGTCGGACTTGCCGGCCCCGAAGGCTGTCGTCGAACCGGCGATCAGGTAGCCGCCGCTGATCGGGAGGGCCGAGTACGCGTAACTCCCGGCGGAAGGGCCGTAGCTCTTCTGCCACGTGACGTTGCCGCTGGAATCGAGCTTGACGACGAGGATGTCGGTGTCGGCGGGGTTGGACGCCGCGGAGGTTGTGCCCACGCCGATGTAGCTCCCGTCGGAGAGCTGGCCGAAATACAGGGTGACCGGCTGCGATGAGCTGGACTGCTTCTGCCAGAGGATGTTGCCGGAGGAGTCCGTCTTGATCAACGTGCCGACATAGGTGATCGTCGAGCCAGAGATCTGAACCGTCGAACCCTCGATCAAGAAGCTGTTGTCCTTGAGCACGACGGCCGATTTCAGGCCCTCGCTGCCGGTGCCGTACTGCTTCTGCCAGACGCTTGTCAACGAGCTGTTGAGCTTGACGAGCTGCACGACCGTCTGTCCCGGTGTGGGCTGGGAGACCAGGCTGACGAAGAACCCGCCGTCGGGCGTCGGATTGATCGTGCCGGTTTCGGTCTGCGCCGTCCCCCACACCTGTTGGAAGACGAGGTTGCCGTTCCCGTCCAACTCGGTAAGCCAGGGGTTGAACATGCCGAGCCCGAACGACTGTGTCGTGCCGTAGAGAACATAGTCGTTGCCGACCTGTGCCATGAAATACCCAAAGTCGGCCTTGGCCCCCCCATACGCGCGGGCGAAACCGCCACCACTGGCGAGGACCGACGGCGCCACGACCGCTTCGGCCGCCTGCGCCCGATCGATCCTGGCTGCGAGCGCCCTCATCGCGCCGACTCTGTCCCCGCTGTCGGCGGCGCCCGCCAGGGCCGCCATGCCCAACATGACCGTCATCGAGATCATCCGCGTCAACCCGACCTTTGCACCTGCACCCACACTCCACCTCCGCTTTCGGACGAGCCAGTGCCCGCAACCTTGTCGCGACCTACGCCAGGTCGCCCATTCGCGGCTAGTATAGCGAGAAAGAACCGCTATGACACACCGTAATGTGGCCTCGGCGGGCTCGTGTGCCGTAGGCCGCAAGTTGCTGATTTTACACCATGGAGTTTCGGCTACACACAGGGACGTTCTTGGCGCGTTGGCGGCCATGATTGCCGGCGCGAATGCCAGCGCTCCGCGCCGCCGATAAGGAACACAGGCATGTGCTGATCAGCGGGCGCCTTCGACGACCTGAATGGCTTCTTTGACGTGCTGACGCGCCTTATCGATGTGCCCCAGCGCCCTCTGTTGTAGCCCCTGCGCAAAAGCATTGTCCTCTTCACGCGAGATATCGCTGTGGGCCTTGTTGAGCAGTTCAAGAGCGCGATGCAGGCGGCCAGGCCAATCGAGTTTGGCGTCAACCGGCGGGTGGTCGTTGAGGTCCTTTCCGTCATCAATCGAAGCTTTCTTGATCTCGCTAATGGCCTCGTCGATTCTATAGATCGCTTTTCTTTCCTGTTCCCGCAGTTCTCCGGAATCGGGGCGTTGCAGATGGGCTCTTGCGTGTCGTAGATCGGTAAGGGCGTGCAGATATGCAGGATGTTGAGTCTGTGCGAAACCGCTCGTCGAGCAAAAGCCCAGGATGCTCAAAACAACGAGGAAGACCATTAGGGCCGATGCGGATGAGAGGAGCTTGTCAGTCGTATTCACTTAAAAATGTTCTCACAAGTGGGCCTCAAAGTCAAGACGGGCGGCGTCAACGGCGCGACCACCAGCGGATGCCTCGGTGGCGACATCTGACCTGTCCCTTTTGCTGTCCACCCTTTGTGTTGGTCTTTCCAACCGCGCGTAGCTCAAGACGGGCTACGGCGAATCCCTACCTGCCGGTGAGCCGGACCCTGGAGCAAGCGTAGGAGCGGGAGGGCTGCTGCGTCGAACTATGAGGCCGGGGACGCGGCGTCCGGGACTGCAGGAGACTTGCTCTCGAGAAACGCGGCGATGATTGAGGAGAGCACCAGACCGATGAGCACTGTGATGACCGGCGTCATAAGTGCTTGGACCGCCGGCCCGAGCATCGTGCGAGTGAACTTCTCCGCCCGGTCCATCTGCGGCCCGCTCAACCCGGCTGCCGCCCATTTCTCGCGGCTCCTCGCGATCGTGTAATCGGCGAAGTTGACGTTGATAAACTGGAAGTGAAAATAGGTATAGACGGAACTCATCAGGCCGGCGTAAAGCGAGATGAGAACCCCCGCGCTCAGCCGCTGGCCGTAGCCCAGCGGTTGGGCGGGTCTCTCGTCGCGTACCGCCTTGATCCCCAGCCACAGCACGACCGCGGCGATGACCAACCCCAGCCAGTGCAGGTACTGCCCGGTCGCGAGCTTCTCCGTCTGGAACCCCGAGAAGAAGAGGAGCAGCTGGAATACGGTTGCGGAGATCGTCCAGATCAGCGCATAGAAGAACTTTGTGCTCATCGTTCGCTCTCGGTCGTGCCCAAAGGCGAAGGAGACTCGCGTTACCTGTCCCCCGGAGGGCACCACTAGCGGACCGGATCCGGCATCCGGGTCCTGCGGGTGTTGCATGCATGGACGGGCGGACTCAACAACTGACACGCCGGAAGCAGAGCCCCAGGTGTTCTCTGTTTTCAGCGGACTCGCCTTAAAGCTCGGACATGCCCCTGGGTCTCGACCCGGGGTATCATCGCTTGCCGTTGCCTTGGGGGTGCCTACGCGATACCGATGTCTCCTCATCGATCACGACGACACGGCCGTTGACAGCACGCGGAGGATCCACTACCCGGCCCATCTCAGGTCGATGGAAGTCCTGCGCCCCGGCACGCCACCGATCGATATCGACACCTGGTTTCAGAAGAACTGCGACCCGGGAATCATGCACTTCCTGGTCGACGAGCTCCGCTTGACCCCCGATGAACTGGATGTCGAGAACCGGATCTGGCGGGAGTTTACGGCGCGTGAGACCCCTCACTTCTACCAGGGGTTCCTCGAAGCGTTGGCGACCTACAAGGCTCGCGGCGGTCGCGTTGCCGTGGTGTCGCACTCCGAGAGCCACGTCATCATGGGGCACTACCGAGCCGCGGCGGGAACGCTCGGCGTCGAGCCCGATCTCGTGTTTGGGTGGGATCTCGAGCCGGACAAGAGGAAACCGAACCCGTTCCCGGTCCACGAGGCGGTCCGGCAGCTTGCCCTGGAACCGCGCGACGTGCTGGTCGTGGACGACCTCAAGCCGGGCATCGTCATGGCCCAGACGGCAGGGGTGGACGCCGCGGCCGCCGGCTGGGCGCACGACATCTCCTCGATTCGCGATTTTATGCGCGAGACGTGCGTCGCGTACTTCGCGACGGTCCAGGAGTTCGCCGAGTTCATCGTTCGGTAGAGGAGCCCCCGCAACCGGGCGCCTGCTGGTCGCCGGCGAGCGGCACGCCCGTAGCCACGCAGAAGACCATCTCCAGGGACTTGGCCCGGGCACCGCGGCCGAGGTGGAAACGGGCTGCCGGATCGATCCAGGCTCACCGACGGCCATGGTATCGGGGGAGTGTTTCGCCTGGCCTGGAGGGTCTGCAATGGCGATCCACCGGCCTGGCGGTCCCTGCGACCCGGGCCCGGATCACATCTGCCAGTGGAAGCGCACGCTCCAGATAGAGACGGGGCCGCGGTCGCGGTTGTACGCGGGGTTGGTGACGTGCTGGAAGTCCGGAGCGACGACGATCCCCTTGATGATCTTGAAATCGTAGTAAGCCTCGACAATCCGCTCACGGCCGTAGTTGAGGGCGCCGTCCCCGATGATGAAGCCGTACCCTCCCGCTGCCAGATAGTCGCGATGCTCGGGTGCGAGCCCGTTGCTCACGAACGCGATGCCGGCGGTGTCATGGGCGCGATCCCACAACGTGCCGGAAATCTGGATACCCGCCGAGGCGGTCGTGTCGATCTCGGTGAACATCCAGGTCTCGGTCCGGCCGTCGTTCCAACCCCAGCGCGCAAACGCGCCAACCGCGTCCGAGAGGGGCTGCTCGAGGTTGATGCCGAGGCCGTACTTGAGCGTGCCGTCCCGCCGCGTCGTCGTGACGTCCGGCGGAAGGGGGCCCGCCTCTGCCAGAGCGAGGCTGTAGGTCCCCATGCGGGCGTGGTTCTGGTACGCGAGCAGCTTGACCTTGCCGGTCGGTCCGAGGAGTCGCTGGCGGACCTCGAGTTCGGCAACATCCCCGTGGTTGCGGCTGACGTTGTGATCGAGCGCCATCGCGTTGGCCTCGAGCGGGACCATGAAGGAGCCCAGTCGCAGCGCCCATGTGGGCCGGTTCAACGCGAACGCTATGCCCCATGTGTAGCCGCGAGTGTCGGCCGGGTAGTCCCAACTCGCCCCGTCCATCAGCGACCAGTTGAGGAACTGCGTGCGCGGGTCGTGGCTGTAGGCGTTGTCGTCGAAGATGTCGGTCACCGCGATCTTGCCGGCCGTGAGGACCAGGCGCGAGACTGCCTGGTCACCGGGAAGCTGGAGTAGGTCGTCTTCCACCGTCTCCTTCTTGTCGTCGAGGCCCCATGTCTGGCGGAGGAATGCGCGGCTGACGTAGAGCTTGAGCTGCGGATCGCTGACCCGTTCGATCTCGCCGTTCGGGAACCCGGCCACGCCGACCGCGCCGCTCAACGCCTTGCCGCCCGCCACCTCGGGGACGACATACAGCTCGGCGCCTCGCCACAGGCGCACCCCGAGGAACAACGAGCTCGTGACCGATGCCTTGATCTCGCGCTGAGATGAAAGGCTGTTGGCGCCCGAGTACTCGGCGGGGAAACCACCGTGCCCCTGGCCGACCACGGTGAGCTGAGCGTGCAAGCCCCACGGTGCGGCGTCACTCTGCTCGCCGGTGACCTGGGCGTCCGCAGGCCCGCATCGCGCGGCCCCCACGACGAGCAGAACTCCGATCAGGCTCCTGCGACCGTGCATCATCACCTCGGAGACCTGGGGATTCTAGTGAGTTATTACTAAAGGGCAAGCGCGGCAGTACTTTCGCCGGCCTGCCGACTTTTCACGGGCCGGGCCACGAGCGTCAAGGGCGAGGTAACCGGCATCAGCTGTTTGAGAAAGTGTTTGAATTCGCTGTGGTCGAGACAAATAGTGGGCTGGACGGCCCGCAACGCCGGTCGGTCTTCCAAGTGTCGCGCTCGGCAACGCAGAGACAAGGCCACCGCAGGAGAAGTATCGAGGACCTGAGGTACCGGAGCTTCAGGTCGCTACTGCTTGGGCGGTGTCTGCTCGTCCTTGCCGTTGAGAGCGTCCTTGAAACCCCGGATCGCCGTTCCCAGCCCCTTCCCGACTTCGGGGAGCTTCTTGGGTCCGAAGATCAGCAACGCGATCGCCAGCACGACCAGCCAGTGCATCGGTGAAAAGGCACCTTCGAACATTTCGTTACCCCCCGGACACCATACTACACCCTGTTGCGCCTGACGAATCCTCGTCCCGAGGGTTGACAGGCGAACGCACTTCCGGGGACTGAGAGTCGGAGCGTTCTGGCATCGGGGCGCACAACCCGCCGCTCAGGGACGCCGAAAACGCCCAATGCCATAGGTGAGGCCCGCGAAGACAGAGTACCTCGGGGCACCGTGGCTGAGGCCGATGTCAACGCCGCCGTCCAGCACCAGACGACGGGAAACTTTGTAGGCCGCGTACCAGAGATTGGAGACGATGCGGCGCGTCGAAGGCGTGCCGCCGATCCCGTAGACCTCTCCGCCGAAGGACCATGTCTCGGTTACGACATGGCTCGCCGAGATTGTCGCCGCCGGCTGCGACTCGCGGCCGCCACCTCTTGCAACGGTCTTCCCCAACCACGTGTACAGGAAATTGACATCAACGTGGTTGGCACCAAGGTCGCGGCTGAAGAGGAGCACCACGGTGTCGTCCGCGACTCCGCTGCCGAGGCCTTTCTCAGCATCTGCAGTGGCGAACTTATGGGTCACCTGGAGGGCCTGGTCCGTCCCGAGAAACCCCTTGTGGAGATAGCACCACTGGACCCCAAGAGCCACGTCTGCAAGCCCGGTCGCCGAAGCTGCGCCTGCAGATCCAAGCCGAAGAAAGCCGTTGCTCGAGATACGCAGCTCGAAGTCGGCCGCCAGTCCGAGCTTCAGCAGCGTGGGCGTGCTGAATGCCGTGCTCTCGGACCGCAAAGCGGATTGCTGCACGCCCCACTCCACCTCCGCTACGCCTGCCTGAGTGGTCAGTGCCGGGCTGGCGAAGGTGGGTCGGTTGGGGTTGACCTCGATTGGCGAATTCTGTGCACTGAGGTCGCACGCCGCCAGCACTCCCTGGATGACGAGCAAGGACAGGCGCAGCTTCGAGGCGCGGCGCCGACGCCAGCCGTGCCCGCCCGGGTCGTCGTCGGTGAGGGGGCGGTCGCCGATTCGGGTCATGGAGTGAGGGTACTGCACTTGACCCCGGACGGCAGCTTGGAGCCGTCGCTCCGGGAACGTGTGCGCGTGGTCTGATCACCCCTGTTCCCGCATTCCAGGAACCTCACCGAAGTCGCACTATCAGGGGGGCATTGTGGGGGATAGCGCCTGCCCTACCGAGGGAAGCGTGCGCTCGACAGCCGCGTCTCCAACCTGTTTCTGGCACGGTCTGGAAAAGAGCGAGAAGGTAACCAGGCGCCCGGCCCCGAGCGACACGTCGCGTATTCCGGACGTCATGCGCTTGGTCCGGGCCGAGGGCTGGCGGCGCGCTTCCTCCCAACTGCGAGAGATCCAGAGGTTTCTTCTTCAGGAACGCGCTCAGCAACTCGACCTTGGTGGGTCCTTCGGAAGCGGTGGGGGAGCCGTGAGCTGGTGGGTCCGTGCAGGAGAACTGTGAACTGTCCTTATGGGTGGGGGAGCTGTCGAATGCCAACCGGGCGGCGGAGCCTTTCGACTGCCGCGCCAAGGGCTCGTTGAAGAGTTGGGAAGGTGAAATTCGCAGGACGGGTTCGGTGATTGCCGTGGCCTCGTTCCTCGACTACTATGAGGGCAGTGAACCGGAGCAGCGACCCCGTCAAGTCGAGAAAACGTAGCGGCCGTAGGTACCCGGTCGACAACGTGCAGGGGACATTACACTTCAACACCGAGGCGAGGATCCTCAACGTGAGCTTGACCGGGGTGGCGCTCGAGTCCGCCCTCCCCGTGAGGGTTGGGCGCAGCTACTCCGTCACGCTCCGCCACGACGACGAGCAGCAGGTCAGCCTATCCGCCACGGTTGCGTGGTGTCACCTCCAGGAGACCCGAAGGAACCAGTTCGGCGAGTCGATGCCGATCTACGCGGCCGGCCTGTCATTCAACGACACGCTCACGGAGAAGGCCGGTCTCCTGATGCGTTTCCTCGAGCGCTCAGCGATCATCACGGTCGGCCAGCGCGTGACGGGCCGGTTCAGGGTCTCAAACGAACAGCTCATCTCGCTGAAGACCGAGTACGAGTTTGTGGTCAAGAACGTGAGCTTACGAGGCCTGCTTCTCGAAACGGATCTGTCGCCGGAGATCGGTGCGGTATTCGAGATCGAGGTCGTGCTGCCCGCCTACACCCTCCAGACCCGCGCCCGCGTGTTCCGCGTCAGGGAGGTCCGTTCAGCGGAAAAGCGGGTGATCGCCGAGGTGGAGATGGAGTACGTCGATCTCGCTTCGGATGACCGGGCTCGTCTGTCCGGGTTCATCGCCAGCGAACTGCAGCCCCCGGGAAACCCCTCCTCCTAGGAGGTTGTCCGAGCAATCCGGTGCGGTTGCGCCAGGGCCTTGTTCGTGGGTGCCCCGCACGGATTTCGTGTCAAAGTCATCGAAGCAGTCGCTCTTTCCTTTCGTGCTCGTCGCGGTCCGTCCATTCGTGGCGTCGCCGCAGTCCGGCGCCTGCACGTCGCCGTCGGTCAGAGTCGTGCAAGGCGCCCGATCTCCGCGGCAACCTCCGGTTAGCGCGCCGCCATCTCCGCCCGCCCGCCTCCAACGTAGTCCAAATCGGTGCAGCCGGGCGCCATCGTCGCGCCCAGCAAGGACCATCGGCCGCCGGGGGCGAGGCGAGAGACCTGCCACACGACGCGCCGCAACGCGATCTGCACGTGGCGCCGGTGCATGAAGTCGGGGCCGAGGCGCACGCGCTCGCTGAGTCCCTTGGGGTACAACAGCAGCATACCGACCGGGTCGCCCCCGTAGAAGTGGTAGATCTCGTCGGTCGGTAGTCTGTGCAGTGCAGGGAACGAGTCTGGCGCGTCGGTCAGGAAGTAGTAGATCGCGGTGCACAGCGGCTTGTCGTGCGGGTAGCGGCTCGAGGCCCAAGCGCCGAATGATCTGCTCAGCGGTCACGGTCATGGCGCCCTGCGGTCGTTTTCGGTTAGAACGCCTGCGCCGCCTTGACCATCGCGGCGATCAGATCGGTGCCGCGCAGGGAGAGGGTGTGATCCTCGTCGGCGCCGATCCCGAGGGCGTTGCAGTCGCCTCCGAGCAACGCTTCCACGCGCTGGGTGATGAATCCCATATCTGTCCGGCCGTTCCCCTGCTTCAAGGTGGACGAGACCGGCCGGAGTTGCATGACGAAGTCGAAACCGAGGTCGCGGATGTTCTCCCTGAGCCGCCGGTCGGACGGCGAGGATGGCACCTGGCCTGCGACGGTTTGAGCGTTGCCATCGCCGATGCGTACCTTGTGGTTGGCATCGACGTCGGCCTCCGGGACGATCGTAGCGGCGTTGTGAATGCCGTTGGCAGCCGCGTCGGCAGGGGCCGCCGAGGACGGTACTTTCGTAGGCGCTTGCGTTATTCAGGGAAGGACGCGACTTCACGGGCCCGGCAACGCGACCTCACCCTTGCGCGCAGCCGGCATGGAAGTTGCCCCAAGAAAGAAGCAGGGGCTCTGACCTCACGTCCAAAGGGAGGGTCAGGCGGTTCCCTTCGGCAGGCGGCGCCTTCACCTCGGTGCCGTCTTGCCCGGCTTCTTCGTGCCCTTCATCTCCTCAAGCCTCTTTCGGGCCTCGCGCGCCCCGATCTCCCGGATAGCGAGAATGGCGGCTCGAGTCGTTGCCCTCATTCTCAGGGCGCCGGTCGCCTTCTCCCACCCGTAGACCACCTGCGGCGTGATGCCCAGGAGCCTCGCGAACTCCTGCCCGCTCAGTCGGAGCCTCCGCTGCAGGCTGCGCATGCCCTTGGCGGTGATGCGCGCTTTGTCGGCTGTCTCGGGAGCCGACGGCGAGTGAGCCTTCGTCTGGCCGTCAATCGTCTTCCAGAGTAGGCGCAGCTCCTTTTCCAACTGGGCGACCCTCCGCTTCAGGTCGGCAGCCGTGCGCCGTAGCCCGGCGGCCGGCCTGCTGACCGAGGCGACAGCCTTCTTGGTTTCCCGGCGGGCAACGCGGGAGACTTCGTCCTTTAGAACCTTCGCGATGTTGGGCATGGGTTTCCTTTCCGGTGAATACATCAAATGTAGTTTACTCCTTACGCGCAACTGGGGCCAAACGGTACCGTTCACTAAGGAGGACCACCACCGGACCAAACCGTCACGGTCGCGATCGACGATGGCGATTCGGCGCCACTCCGCGCCCCCGCATGGAGCTCTCCCTGCTTGGCCGCGAGCGCCTGCCACAAAGGGAAGAACGAGGATTTGCTCTCAAGCTCTACGTGGGCCATTTGTCGGTGGCGGACCAAGTCGTCCACGCTCTCACAACGGGCTGGCGCCTAACTTGGTTCAGGGAAGACCAATAGTCACAACCGCAGCAGACAAAAAGCACGCGGAAACTCCTCGTCGACTTGTAAGTGGCCTGCGTGCCGGGCGCGTCAGTTTTCGTCTTGACAGCTGGGGGGCCCAGGCAGAGAATCGGGGCATAAACAATTCCCAGAGGCGCCGCCGATTGGGGGGTGACGGCAGGAAAAGTCCGGTGTGTCCGGGCAGATTGCAAGGAGGCTTCCCATGATCGGTCGGCCACGGTTCGTCGGCGTGGGTGCGGTGTGCCTGGCGATGGTCGGCGTCGTGCCGGCAACAGCACAGCAGGTCGCAGTCGAACAGGGTCTGGCGGCCTCGACTCTGTCGGTCTACACGCCGCCGGCGTGCGTGCCTGGGGTGCCGTTCGCCGACATCACGTGCACGACGGGGTTCGACCCCTGGATCGAGCAGTTCGGTCTGGACGGCATCACTGCCGGCTGCGGTGGCGGCAACTATTGCCCTGGCACGCCCGTCACCCGCGACCAGATGGCGGTCTTCATCGAGAAGGCAATCCGAGGGACATCGAACTGGCCGCCGCACACGGTGCTCGTCTTTCACCACCCGGCCGCCGAAGCCAGCTCCGATGTCAACTCGGGCACCGAGCTGCTCTCGATGGTGGCGGCGATCCCGAGCACGGGGTCAGAGGCGCCGTCGGCGAGCAATCCGTGGCTGATCCGGCTGGGACCCGGCATCTACGATCTCGGCTCGGGCTCGCTCACGCTGCCCACCCGCACCGCCCTCGAAGGTGCGGGCCGGGACATTACGGTGATCACGGCGATCGGCTTCTCGAACTTCTGGCACGGCACGGTGATCATGGGGGACCACGGCAAGCTCAGCCGCCTCACGGTCAACAACTCGGGTGGCAACAGCTACGAGATCGCGGTCGACCTTTCCTCGCAGGCGAGCGAGGTCGCTCTCGAGCACGTGACAATCACCGCGTCAAACCCCTCCAACGTGACCGGGACCGCGTACGGGGTTTATGCCGACACCAACACCTCATTCTCGCTGGTCGACTGCGAGCTGACCGTTCACGGGGCGAACTTGAACTTCGGCCTCGCGGCGGCCAGCTCCACCGACGAGGCGCGTCTCGACGGCGTCCGCGTTAACGTCTACGGTTCGAACAACTCTTCGGGTGCAAGCAACGGCTTCTTCGGCAACGGAGCCTCGCCGGCGATCAGCAACTCGCGTTTCTACGTCTACGACGGTGCTGTTCAGTGGGGCATCCACGCCATCGGGGGAGGCGGTGCCCTCGACCTGCGCAACAGCGAGGTCTACACGCATGGACCAGGCGCTGCGGTCTACGCCCACGACCTCATCGCAACCTTGCTCGGAGATTTCCTCAGCTCGCAGGGGTACGGCGTCGACACTGCTGGGTCCGGACTGTCCGCGGACATCAGCAACTGCAACATCACGGGAGCGACGAACTGGCTCAACAACGGGTCGGGATTCGCGGTCACCGTGGGCGCCTCAAAGCTCGTCGGCACGACGAGCTTCGGTGGTGGGACCGTGAACTGCTTCGGCAACTACACGGGAACTGCGTTCCTCGCCACGACCTGCCCGTGAGGAGCTGACGCGACCCGGCGACGGCGAGACTCCGGCGGCTGTTAGTGGACCGCTGCAGGTGTGCGGGACGTGGGCGCCTGCGGAGTCGCCCACAAGGGTTCAGCCGCTGCCACTGCATGGTCACCGTGGCCGGATCGTCAGTGAAGATGTCGATCACCGAGGCGAACCCGAACACCGCCGTCCCGCCTGTGCCGTGATCTTGGCCCACCCACGGTCCATCGTCGTCTGCCTGGCCTGGCTTTGGAACGGTTGCGTCTCCTGCGCCCACTCCCCGGCGGATCCGCTCCTGCGCAACCAGATGGCCGCCTTCAAGACCACCGCCTTCAACCTCGAACCACGCGGTCCCAGGGCCTTCACCGGTGCCCGTTTCGCCGTTCGCGGAGCGATCGGAGCGCCCCGGCGTGGGAGCGGCGTTGCGCGATTGGTCCACCCAGGTCAACTGGGCGAGGCCTTGTGACTCCTCACACTGCAATGGTAAATTGGCGACGTGACGACACCGTTTCAATCGCAATTCCATCGCAGTCCCAACAGTAGTCGGCTTCTTCGCTCGGCCAGGGAAAGGCGCATCGTGACAAACCTCCGGATCGGCGACAGGTTCTGGGCGTGTGTTCTCATCGTCCTCGTATCCTCCAGCGTGGCTTGGGGAGTAACGGCCGCAGCGGAGTCGGCGCGAGGCAAGACGGTCCAGGAGGCCGCCACGCCTAACGGTGACGCGGTGGTGAGGATCTACTTCCTGCCCGGCGAGGACCTGGCGGCTCTCGCCCGCCACCTCGACGTCTGGGAAGTACATCGAGCCGAGAGCTACCTGGTTGCCGCGGCCGATACCGCCACGATTGCACGGTTGATCGCGGCCGGCTACCGGATCGAGGTGGACGACGAGAAGACGGCGCGACTCAACCAGCCGCTGGTTGCGCTCCCCGGTCAGGTGAACGGCATTCCCGGTTACCCGTGTTACCGCACCGTCGAGGAAACCTACGCCTCCATGCAGGCCCTTGCCACGGCTAACCCGACGCTGGCGTCGTGGATCAACATCGGTGAGAGTTGGGAGAGGGTCGCACACGGCGCCGGCCACGGCTACGACCTCAACGTCCTGATCGTTACCAACACGCAGAGCGCCGTGCCCAAGGCGCGGTTCTTCCTGATGGCCGAGATTCACGCCCGTGAGCTGACCACCGCCGAGACGGCGGCCCGGTTCGCCGAATACCTCGTCGCCGGCTACGGCAGCGACCCAGATATCACCTGGCTGCTCAACTACAACGAGATTCACATTTTGGTCATGACCAATCCAGACGGCCACAAACTCGCCGAGCAGGGCTACTACCAGCGCAAGAACACAGACAACGCGAACGGAGGTAACTGTTCGGTACCGCCGACGATGAGCGATCAGTATGGCACCGACTGCAACCGCAATTCGAACTTCCACTGGGGCGGATCCGGAACCGACCCGTGCGAGGAGGAGTACCAGGGACCGACCGCGGTTTCAGAGCCTGAGACGGCGGCGATGCAGAACTACGTGCTTTCGATCTTCCCTGACCAGCGCGGGCCAGGGGACACTGATCCGGCGCCACCCGACACCACCGGGCTTCTCGTCACGCTGCACTCCTACTCCGATCTCGTGCTATGGCCCTGGGGATTCACGTCGAACCCGGCCCCGAACGCGACGGATCTCGAGCGGCTGGGGCGCAAGTTCGCCTTCTTGAACTACTACACGCCGGAGCAGTCGGTCGACCTGTACCCCACCACCGGCACCAGCGACGATTGGGCCTACGGCGAGCTGGGGATCGGCGCCTACACGTTTGAGATCGGGGTCGACTTCTTCGAAGACTGCCAGACGTTCGAGAGCACGACGTACCCCGTCAACCGCAACGCACTGTTCTATGCCTGCAAGGCCGCGCGTCTACCTTACGAGTTGCCTGCCGGTCCTGACACGCTGAATGTCGCGGTCGCCAACGGCGTGATTCCGGGCGGAACGGTCGGCCTCACCGCGACCGCCGACGCCACCCGCTACGCCAGCCCCTGGCCGGTGCAGAACGTGGCCGCCGCGCGCTTTAGCGTTGACACCCCGTCGTGGGAGGGCGGGGCCACACAGGCAATGTCCCCGGCCGACGGGAGCTTTGACCAGCCCGTGGAAGGGCTCGTGGGCACCGTGAACGCCACCGGACTCAATCCAGGCCGTCACCTCGTGCTCGTCGAAAGCCAGAGCGCGGGTGGCAATTGGGGGCCACCCTCGGCGTGCTTCCTCTGCGTCGCCGCGACCAACCACGCTGTCACCCTCCAGCCACCTAGCGACGGCCGTCTCGGCGATCCCGGCAACACGGTCACCTACTCGCTGCACCTCGGCAACTCGGGCGCCCTGAACGACACGTACAACGTCAGCGTCGCCGGGAACGCCTGGCCGGTCACCGTGCAGGCCAGCGTCGGGCCGGTGTCGCCGTGCGGTTCCTCCGATTTCACCGTCACCGTCCGGATCCCCGCCTCGGTGGTCGCGGGCGCGACAGACACCGCGACCGTCACCGTGACGTCGCAGGCGGACGCGACGGTCTCGGGGTCGTCGGTACTCACCACGACCGCACAGGCCGGCGTGACGGTAAACCCCACCTCGGGTCTGGTCACTACCGAGTCTGGTGGCACCGCGCAATTCACCGTCGTGCTCACCGCCCAGCCGGCGGCAACTGTAACGATCCCTCTCGTCTCGAGCGACACGACCGTGGGAACAATCGCCCCTGATGCCCTCACGTTCACGCCCGACGATTGGAACGCGCCGCAAACCGCTACAACCACGGGAGTCCAGAACTTCATCGCAGGTGGGTCCATCCCCTACACGATCATCGTCGGGCCCGCCGTGAGCGCCGACCTGCTCTACAACGGGCTCAAGCCGCCCGACGTCTCGTGCACACTCCTCGACGACGATGTCGCGGGTTTCAACGTCACGCCAACCAGCGGTCTCGTCACCACCGAGGCCGGCGGCACGGCCACCTTCACCGTTAGCCTGACGAGCGAGCCGCTCGCCAATGTGAGCATCGGGCTGTCGTCGTCCGACACTACCGAGGGTACGGTGGCCCCAGGTATCCTCGCATTCACGCCCGCGAACTGGAACACGCCTCAAACAGTCACCGTCACGGGCGTGCCCGACACGATCGTGGACGGCACCATTGCGTATTCCATCATCCTCGCACCGGCGGTGAGCACCGACCCGGTATACAACGGACTGAAACCGTCCAACGTGTCCGTCGAGAACCTCGACGCCCAATCCGCCGATCTGCGCGTGGTCGGCCAAGCCAGCGCCAACCCCGTCCCGATCAACACCCCGTTCACCATCACCTTCACGGTCACCGACCGGGGTTTGCTCACCGCAACCGGCACCACGCTCACCGCGACGCTTCCCGCCGGGGCGACGCTCGGGTCTGCAACCGCCAGTCAGGGTTCCTGCTCCGGCACCGGGCCGGTCACCTGCGCCCTCGGAACGCTCGTGATGAATGGCGTCGCTACGGTCACGCTCCAGCTGACGCCAACCCAGACCGGCACGATCACGACAGCAGCAAGCGTCTCCTCTGCGCAGCCCGACCCGGCTTCCTCCGACAACACAGTGTCGGTGCAAACGACCGTCGTCGCCTTCGGGCCGACGGCGCTGGCCGTGGACACGATCGCCTATTCGCAGGGCAGCTCGAACCTGAACGGCGTGTTCGAGCCGGGAGAGATTGTGGTTGTGGCCCCGACCTGGAAGAACTACACGGCCGCCGGGACTGCAGTGACGAGCACCGGGCACTTCTTCACCGGCAACGCCGTGACTCAGTATCTCTATTACCACAATGGCGCCGACTACGGGACGGTGCCCGCGGGTACCGCGGTCTCCTGCGCCGACGCCACCTCCAACTGCTACGCCATGTACATCGGTGTACCGGCTTCCCGCCCGGTTCACTTCGACGCGACGTTTGTCGAGACACTGTCGACGGGCACCTCGAAGACCTGGACGCTGCACGTTGGCAACTCGTTTGCGGACGTGCCGCCGACGCGGTGGGCGTACAGCTACATCGAGACCATGCTGCACAAGAACATCACCGCGGGTTGCGGTAACGGCAACTACTGCCCCGGCATCGGCACGAGCCGGTGGCAGATGGCGGTCTTCCTGTCCATCGCGCTGGCGGGCAACAACGTTCCGACGAGCGGCACGGTCCCCGGCATGGGCGACTACAACTGCGTCTCTGGAGGCCAGTCGGTGTTCGGCGACGTTGCGCCGACTGATTCGGGTTGCAAGTTCATTCACTACATCGCGGCCAAGGGGATCACGTCGGGGTGCGGCAACGGCGACTACTGCCCGAGCCTGACGGTGGACCGCTGGCAGATGGCGGTGTTCGTGGCGAAGGCGATTGCCACTGGTCCGATTCCGGTTGCAGGCACGATCCCCGGCCTGGGCGCCTACGACTGCGAGGCGGGGGGAGAGTCGGTGTTCGGTGATGTGGCGCCGACCGACGGAGGTTGTAAGTACATCCACTACATCGCGGCCAACGGGATCACCGCCGGTTGCGGCGGCGGCAACTACTGCCCCTCCGCCACCCTCAACCGGGACCAGATGGCCGTGTTCATTACGAAGGGCTTCAACCTCAACTTGTACGGACCGTGAGGTGCTTAGATGCGGCACAGCCGAGCGGCAGGGGAAATCCGTACAGCTCGGGCAAAGCCCGGCGCGGACGAACGCCTGACAGGCAGAGCTATTGCTCAGGGAGGACAGTTCGTTGCGGCCGCGGTCGCCGTGTTGATGCTGGGAGCCGTCGTCGCTCCCGCGCCGGCTTCCGGCCAGAGCTGCGGACCGTGGGAGACTGCCCGGCCCCTCACGATCGGGCAGAACCTGGCTGACATCACGTACGGCAACGGGACGTACGTGGCGGTCGGGTCCGCGGGGAACGTGCAGACGAGCCCCGATGGGACGACATGGACGCGGCGCGATCTCCCGCTCGGTCTGAACCTCCGGTCGGCCACCTGGGACGGCGCACAGTTCCTCGCGGTCGGGTACAGGGGCACCGTCGCGACGAGTCCCGACGGCGTGAGCTGGCTCGTCCACGCGAGCGTCGGCGAAGAGACTCTCATGAAGGTCATCTGGACGGGAGCGCTCTACGTCGCGGTCGGCCAGACGGAGGCGCTCTCGCCGCCGTACCACTCGGTGGTGCTGCGGAGCGCTGACGGGTTGCGGTGGTCCCGGGTCGTTATCGACGGCGTCGACTTGTGGAGCGTCGCATGGAACGGCTCGCGCTTCGTCGCCGTCGGCGAGTTCGTGTACCCGCAGTCCGGCGGCGTGGTCTGGACGAGCGAGGACGCCGCCGTCTGGACGCTGCAAGCCAACGTCGGGTATCAGTTCTTCGCGGTGATCTGGGCGGCGGACCGGTTCGTGGTCACGGGAAGCTACCGGTTCGTCGGGAGCAGCGCCGACGGAGTGCAGTGGAGCTGGACGATGCCTTCCTTGCTGGCCAACGGCTTCGGCGTTGCCTGGGACGGGACGCGATACGTGGTCGTCGGCAACAACTCGAGCAACGGTAGGACGGTGATCGCGACCAGCACCGATCTCGCGACCTGGTCGTCGGTCGCGCCGGTGGCGTACTACACGCTCGAGGGTGTCGCCTGGGCCGGCGGGAAGTTCGTGGCGGTCGGCTCGCTCAGTGTGATCATGGCAAGCGGCGACGGCTTCGTTTGGGGCTATGTCCTCCCCGGAGTAGGGACGGGGGCGTCGGGAATCGCGCGCGGTAGCGACCGCTTCGTCGCCGTGGGAGGGAGCTTCACCGCGACGAGCCCGGACGGCGTGGTCTGGACTCCCCATCCGGTGGATGGCTCCCCGGAACTTACGGGCGTTGCCTGGAATGGCGAGCGCTTCGTGGCTGTGGGTTTCTATGGAATCCTCGCCAGCCTGGACGGGGTAACCTGGACGCCGCAGACGCTGCCCGACCCCTCCGCCTTGTTGTTGGCGGTCGCATGGAACGGCAGCGAGTTCCTGGCTGTGGGTAACACCGAGTTGACGAGCCCCGACGGGCTCACGTGGACGGCACCGTCGACGACGGGATTCGACTACTGGCAGTACGGCGTCGCCTGGACCGGGTCGCAATGGGTGACTGTCGGTTGGAACGGTGAGGTCGAAACCAGCCCGGACGGCCTCACCTGGGACAAGCACACGATCGCCGGGGAGTACCAGCTCAACGGCGTCGCGTCGAACGGCTCGCTGCTGATCGCGGTCGGGGGGAACGGGCTGTACACGGCGACCGACCCCTCGACCTGGGTGAAAGCACAGACACCGGATCACTGGAGCCTGAACGCCGTAGCCTTCTCCGGCGATGGGGCTTTCGCGGTCGGAGACGTCGGCGTGATCCTCGACAGCCCCGACGGCGTGACCTGGAACGAGGGGTTGAAGTGGTTCGGCAGCAACTACTACGCGGCCGCGGCCACCGCGACGAGGCGCGTGGCGGGCGGGGAGTCCTTTGCCTGGCGCGACTGCGGTCCCACTGCAGACCTCGAGGTCGCGGTTGCGGTCGACAACGGTGTGCCCCGGCCCGCAGACGCCGTGACCGTTACCGTGACGCTGACAAACCGGGGTCCGCTGGCCGCCTCTGGCCTGACGGTGGCGGCCCCGGTGCCGCCAGGCATGCTCTACACATCCGACGACGGGCAAGGCTCGTACGTGCCCACGAACGGCGTCTGGTCCCCGGGCGGCCTCGCGCCGGCGGCGTCCGCGACGCTCCACATCACTGCGACCGCGACGACCCTCGGTGTGGCGCCCTTCACGGCGGAACTGCTGACGAGCGACCAGCCCGACCCCGACTCCACGCCGGGTAACCACGATCCCGCCGAGGACGACCAGGCAACCGTTAACCTCATCGTGGCCTGTGGGAACCCGGACGCTCCGGCGCTGAGCGTGCCGTCGGGCGCCTCCTCCGGCGAGACCTACACCGTGAGTTGGAGCGCGACGAGCCCGGACGGCACCTATGAGCTGGAGGAGGCCACCGACTCGGCTTTCGCGAGCCCGACCACGTTCTCCGAGACCGGGACGAGCCGGAGCGTCAGCCACACGCCGGCGATGGGCACGATCTACTACTACCGGGCGCGGGCCACCGTCAGTTGCGGCGGGGTCCCGCACCTCTCCGGGTGGTCCAACATCGGCCAGATCGCGGTCTCATTCCCGCTGTGGTTCGCGCCCGCGGCCCTGGCGGTCGACGCGGCCGCGGGTACCGGGACCTCGGGCAACCTCAACGGCGTCCTCGAGCCCGGTGAGGCGGCACTCGTCGCCCCGTCGTGGACCAACACCGGAACGACGACCCACTACCCAAAGGGCGCGGCGCTGCTGCTCACCGGCCCGGCCGGAGCCGAGTACACGATCCCCGACGCCGCGGCGGGCTATGGCACGGTCGCCCCCGGAGCGACCGCGAACTGCTACGACGCCACGGGCAACTGCTACGTCGTCCAGGTCTCCGCACCCGCGGTGCGCCCGGTGCTGCACTGGGACACCACGCTCAGCGAGAAGCTGAGTACGGGCGAGGTGAAGATCTGGACGCTGCACGTCGGCAACTCGTTTGCGGACGTGCCGCCGACGCGGTGGGCGTACAGCTACATCGAGACCATGCTGCACAAGAACATCACCGCGGGTTGCGGCAACGGCAACTACTGCCCCGGCATCGGCACGAGCCGGTGGCAGATGGCGGTCTTCCTGTCCATCGCGCTGGCGGGCAACAACGTTCCGACGAGCGGCACGGTCCCCGGCATGGGCGACTACAACTGCGTCTCTGGAGGCCAGTCGGTGTTCGGCGACGTTGCGCCGACTGATTCGGGTTGCAAGTTCATTCACTACATCGCGGCCAAGGGGATCACGTCGGGGTGCGGCGACGGCGACTACTGCCCGAGCCTGACGGTGGACCGCTGGCAGATGGCGGTGTTCGTGGCGAAGGCGATTGCCACCGGTCCCATCCCGGTTTCAGGCACGATTCCCGGCCTGGGTACCTACGACTGCGAGGCGGGCGGAACCTCGGTGTTCGGTGACGTGCCGCCCACAGACGGCGGCTGTCGGTTCATCCACTACATCGCGGCCAACGGGATCACCGCCGGTTGCGGCGGCGGCAACTACTGTCCCTCCACCACCCTCAACCGCGACCAGATGGCCGTGTTCATCACCAAGGCGTTCAACTTCAACCTGTACGGACCCTGAGAGCGGGCACCCAGGCCCCCCCAAGGCATCGGCCGGCATTCGGTCAGGTGGGGAGGCAGCGCTACTCCGTCGTACGACTTCACCGTCCGTCGTAGGCGTGGTGATCAAGTGCCGCCGGGGGCCTTGCCTTTACCTTGGCGACCTCAAGGTTTGGGCAGGGTGACCTTGAAGTGCACTTCGTATTGCCACGGCACGCCTTCGTGGTCCTGGGGGCCGTCGGTGCGCGCCGTTCCCTCGAGGAGCGTGTCCGTGAACGTCTTGGCCGTGAAGACGTGCATTCCCGACATTCCGTAGCGGCCCGGCTCGAGCCCGACGTGGTAGACGGCGGCGTTCTCGGCGGAATCCAGTTGCTTCTTCGCCGGAGAGAAGTGCAGCTCGAGCGCGTGCACCTTCCCCGCGCGCACGAGTCCGCCGATCGTGGCGATGCCGGCGTCGTCCTTCGGGATCGCCTCTGGCGGGACGGCGACGTCGCTGAGCAACACGAAGAGGTCCTTTTTGCTGGCATCGAAGAAGTTCGGCTTCCAGTAGGTATAGGCGTAGGCAAACTTGGTCGTGGCGGTTTTGACGGTGAACGTACCGCTCACCTGGTTCTGGGCGCCTGCGATGCCCGCCACGCCCAGGACCGCGACAGCCAGAAGGACCGCTCGGCGGCCCGGACCAGAGTGGAAGGAATGGCATGTGGTCACGTTGACACCTCGGCTTTCTCGCTCGCTGCGTTCGTGATGACCCCCGACGGACGGCGGCCGACCTTCCGCCCCATGTCTCGCCCACGGTGGGCGTGGCTCTCGACAGCGCGTACCCCGAACGACGGCCGCTTCCATGGTGCTATCAAGATGCAGCGATCGTAGGCCACCCTCTCGGCCCGGTCAAGGGAGGCAGCCGCTGCCTGCAGCAGTCCTATCGCCATCCGGCCAGCCGCCGGACCCCGAGCGCCGTCAGCAGCAGTGCGAACGCCGCGCCCAACAGCGCCGGGATCGGATCTCCGTCCGCGCGGCGCGCCTCTGCGATCGGCAGCGCCTCGCCGCCGCCTGCGGTGGCGCCCTCGCACCGACGGAAGGATGGGCGGCGCAGGAGCGACGAGAAAGGAGTGATATCGTGCAGCTGGAAAGCAGACGCAAGACCGTGGTGAGGGGGTCCGCGCCGCTCATGCCTCATTGTCTGACCGTGCGGGGTAGGCACGAGCGGCGGCTCGCGCGCGGATTCAACTCCCAAGAAAGGGAAGCCAATTGATGGTTACACCGCAGATTCCCTTCACGCCGATTCGTTGGTCTCTCTACGAACCGGCCGAGCTCTTCACGGGCTTCGTCCCCGCGAACCCCTCGTCGTACCAGGAGAGCCTGGACTTCAGGATCTACCGTCACTTTGTGATGGAGGGGGGAAGCACGCCCGGGAGTCCTTTTGTCGCGATGATGCAGGCCCTTCACGACAACTCGATCACGCAGGCGGTCCAGCAGGTGCGGCGGCGGAGAAGGATCGCGGGCATCATGGGCGCGCACGGGTTGAACCGGGACGCGCCGGGTTATCGCCAGATCGCCGAGCTTGCGCGCCTCCTGACACGTGCGGGGATCCTCGTGTGTACGGGCGGGGGTCCCGGTGCGATGGAAGCCGCGCACCTGGGGGCCGCTCACGCGCCGCTTCGGGACAGCGACCTCGATGCCGCGGTTCGCGCGCTCTCAGCCGAGCCGAAAGTGCCGGATCTGCGAGCGATCGTCGCGAGCGACGGGACCGTGGACCAGGGTCTGGTCGCCCAGGGATACAAATGGTTGAAGCCCGCCTATGACATTGCCCAGGGGCTTGCGAAGGTGGGAGCAGGGGAGAGCCTCGCCGTCCCAACCTGGCAATACGGGAGTGAGCCCTCGACGCCTTTCGCAACGATGATCGGCAAGTACTTCCAGAACAGCATCCGCGAGGACGGATTGCTTGCCGTTGCCAGGCAGGGCGTCGTCTTTTCGGCGGGAACCGCCGGGACCGTTCAGGAGATCTTCCAGAACGCCGCGCAGAACTTCTATCGGACCTTCGGCCACTTCAGCCCGATGGTCTTCCTGGGCGGCGAGCACTGGAGGACGACGTGCCCGGTGGACGCCTTGCTCCAGACGCTTCTCGAGAAGGACGACTATGGCAAATTCGTGCTCGTGACCGACGACATCAACGCCGCCGCGTCGTTCATCGAGAAGTTCGTCCCCCCGAACGGGGCGCCGTGACCCGCCGGAGAGTGAAAGAGAGTCGCCGCCGAAGGTAGGGCCTCGGAACCCCCGAGCCCACGATCCGGACTGGTTGCCTCGTCTGACGCCGCTCTTCGTTCATCGCGAGGCCCCCGAGCGCCGCGCGGAGGGCCGTGGCGAACCACGCGCCGACGTCGGAATCGTGTCCCCGCCCCAGCTCACGTCGAACTCCGCCGCCAAGGGTTGCAATTCCGGCACACGCTCGTATTCTCGAGGAACATCGAGACGGGGTGATGGCTGAAGAAGGAAGACCTGAGAAGGCACCAACCTCGGCCCGGCGGCGCCTGGCCCCTCGGAGGGCTGTCCATCCCCGTTCGGGCGCTCGCGCCCGCCGCGCTGGCGTTTCCCGCGGGGGACGCGCTCGCGGCGTATGTGTTCGCCCGGCAGCAGATTGGCTGGGATCGTCTATGATGATCGCTGGACCAGGTTCAAGAAGGGAATCTCGGTTGAGGGCACGATCATGAGAATACTCGTTGGTATCGTTGCGATGTTTCCTTTGGTGGGCCTCGGCGGCAACACCTATTCAACGAAGGCCGAGCTGCCGGAGCCTTCGACGAGCGTCGCGCCCGGGCGGCGGGCGCCTGACAGCCAGGCCGCCAACTGCCTCCTCGCACCCGTCGCCCGGCCCAAAAGAGATTTCTGGGTCGGTACAATCACGATAGAAAGGAAAAAGGAGATAAATCACCGCCGCGAGGGCAAGGCCAATATCAATCATGCCTTCATGAAAGGCGATGGACATTTCAACCAGCACGACGAGTACCACGAATCGTCCACCGTGACCATCACCATTGAACCCTGCCCTGACCCCTCCGTCTGCTGGGCCAGGCCTTCGGGGAAGGTCGAGTACTCTCTGAGCAGCACCCAATTCGTGCGTCGGACTCAACCCAGAGTCTGCCGCGGCGGGGCGAACTCGGTGATATCCGATTCGGAAAGCAGGACAAGGAACTCGTCCGCGAAGGGTCCGGTGAAGACGTTCGCCTCCGTATATTGGAGGGACGACGGTTGGCACGTGGAGGCCAGTGCCTTCGGCAACGACGTGAACTGCCAGACCGTGATCGTCGAGTCTTCGACGTCCGACCAGGGGTGCGGTGCGAAGCCCGTATCCGACAATCCCGACCCCACGACTGAATCCTGCAGTGCCGGCGATCCTCAAGTCAGTTTCTCCACGGGCAACACCGACCCGGCAGCTCGTCTCCTGGACGGTACGAAATCGCTCGAACACACTGCCAGACCGGACCCGCCAACGACGCCCAGCGGGACGGTCAACGAGGATCGCACCGTGATCTACCACCTGCGGCGGATCCAGGATCAAGGGGCGCCTGACCAGACGGATACCTGGTAGCAGGCCGTCGCGCCTCAGGCGACGCGCACGGGAATCCCGGAGGTACACGCGGCGGGAGCGTGTTGACGCAGTAGGGCACCAAGCTGGAAGAGGTGCCAGGTACGCATTCGGCTGACTTGGAGCTATGGCCTCTCATTTGCCGAGACTCCCTGCGAGACGGCGGTGAGGCTCGTCCAGTTGGTCGGCGCATCCAGGGCCCTCTCTCTGTCGGCTCTCCCGGCGGCGCACCCACAGGCTGACTCCATCCCGGCTCTTGACCACGCCCTTGCGCCCCGGCAGGCATAGGTGATTCACAGTCGCGGTGCGCTCGAGGCCCCCTCCACAGGAAGGTGAGACGGTGCTACCGGGTACCTATTTGCGGTTCAACTGGCGAGCTCTGCGCTATGCCGCAAACCGGGAGACCAGCCTGCTCATGCAATCAGGTACCTATTCGGGACGGACCGCTCGACCGGTTAGGAGGCGCCTTCAGCCGTCTGGCGCCGAAGCGGTTCAGTCGTTGAGCTTCCAGAGCGTCGCGCGACCGAGCCGCCCGACCTCGCGGAAAGCACTCCCGTAGCGCTGCTGGAAGCGGGGAAGCTCGAACTCGAAGAGCAGTGCGAATACAGGCGTTCGGTGCTCCGCGACCTCTTGCGCCAGACGCCTCGCACTCGCAGGGTCGAGGATGTCGTCGCGAATCACGGGAAAGTGGCTGTAGGTGTAGACCGCCCCACTCACCTGCATGCAGGCGACGGCGGCATTCGCCGGAATCAGCCGCTGCATCCACGCCACGTCGCGAGGGTACTCGACGTCGCCGCGCTCGAGATGGATCACGTCGAACGAGCGCAGCCAGTGGAGCGAGGACACGCCAGCCCATACGAACGCACCGAGCAGCGCGCCGGCCAGCAACGGACGAACCGCACGCCGGGAGCTCCAGCGCCTGACGACCGATTGCTTCATGTCAAAGGCGGTCATGAGCGCACCCAAGAGCAGGCCGGGGATCCCAGGGAGGATGAACCGCAGGTACCACCAGGCGTGGTCGGAATGAAAATAGAACGAGTAGAACGCGACGAAAGGGAGAAACCACGCGGCAACGAGCAGATATCTGCGTTCTCGCCTGATCGCGAAGTAAAGGACTCCAAGCCAGAGCAGGAGGGCGAGCGGCGTCCAGAAGCGCGAGAGCCAGAGTGTGAAGTGCTCGAGTCGTGGCCAGAAGTACGAGAGTCTGAACTCCGCCGGCAGGTTCCCGTATCCGGTGGCGATCAGATGCCCGTAGGTAGGAGGTTGTAGCCCATGAAGGCAATCGCCACCGGTAGTCCGCCTGCGACGAAACCGAGAAGCGTCCGCCGGCGCCAATCCAGCGCCACCGCGATCGCCAGCACGAGCAGCGCATCAGTAGGCCTGACGGTCACGGCTATTCCGAAACCAAACCCGGCGACAGCGGCGAGGAAGCCTGATCGGCGGGAGGCGATCGCGAGGGCCATCACCGCCGCACACCACGCCGTCGCCAGGGCGTCGCTGAACAGGCCCGTGTAGAACATGAGGCTGACAGGCAGGAGGGCGAAGAGAACGACCGCCGCTACTCCCCACCAGGGCGGCAGCCCGAGGCGTCGTGCCAGGTGATAGATCAGGAGGAGCGTCGCGATCCCGGCGAGCACGTTGACGAGGACGCACGCCTTGTCCCAGCCGACGAACGGCGCTGCGAGCGCGAGGTGGAGTGGCAAGCCCGGCTCGTACCCCGGAACCAGTTCGCCCGGCCGCTTGCCCGGGGAAAACCCGAGCGGACCGAAGATGGAAGGGTTGTAGGTGCTCATCGTCACGCCGGCGACCGGCCTGAGCTCCCAGGTCGAGTGGCCGCTGGCCAGCAGGCGAGCGAGGTTGTAGTACCCCGAACCGTCCGATCCCGATGAGACGCCCGAGCCGTGGCGCACGACGACGACAGTGCATGCCATCACGATGACAGCGAGCGCGCAAATCGCCGATCTCTCGCTGATACGCCCTACCTTGGCTCCTGCTCGCGCGGTCAGTCCACCCAAGGCCGTGGCACGCCGACGTGCAAGCTCGACGACGCCAGGCATGGTGCTGACGCTCGACCGCCGGCCGAGGTGTGCCAGGCCGCGAACGAAGGGGGCCAGAAGACGGCGGACGCGGCGCGGCTGGATAGGACTTTCCTTTGTCATGCGGGCCGATGCTACCCGGGGTAGGGGAGATGTCAAGGTCTCAGCAAGACTTGCAGCTCGGGGTCGGTCGGAGCCACAGGGAGGGAAGGGGGAAGGGGGCCAGGCCTGCGTAGTTGCGTATTTGTCAGTGGAGCAGGTTTGGCAGACGATGGCTTGCAAGGCGCGTCCCTATTCCCCGGTCTGGCCAGACCGCGCTGTGCGGCGATGCGGTGCCGCCCGGATTCGGCGTCTGCCCGCCAACTCGAGGTTTTCCGAGGCTGACTGGAACTGGAACCGAACAACGCAACAACGCAACAACGCAAGCCTGACCCCAACACCAACACCGGCGCCTGAACGCCGTCCTTTATTCAGCGAGTCTGATGTGCGACGATCGGAGGAGTCGAGGGTAGCGGAAAGACGCGGATCGTTCCACCGACGACTCGTGGGCGGGCGGAGAGGTGGGGATGATCGAGGTCATCAAGTCGAAGCTGTGGCGGCTCCTGCAGGAGAAGGACGTCTCGCTCGCGATGCTGCTCGACTCCGGCGGCCGGATCCTGTGGCACCGTGGCCGGTCGGTCTCCGGGAAGACCATCGAGAGCGGCGAGGGCTTCCCGAAGAGCGCGATCCGCGAAGCGATCAGTCGCAGGGACGCGCTCCACGAGGACGACGTGGTGGTGACGTCGTACGGCGACGACCTGCCGCAATCGGCGCGGGTGCTGTACGTGAAGAGCCTGGTCATCCTGCCGATCGACGAGACGTTTCTCCTCTATGTGGACAGCGGGAGCAAGTGCTCCTTCTCGCCTGCCGATCGCGAGGTGTTCAAGGTGCTGGGCGAGCTGCTGCGCGATACGCTGGAGACGATCAAGCGCGACGAGATGGAACCTGGCGGGATCACGGGGCCGAGCGAGGCGATGAACCGGGTGCGCGAGCTGGTGGTGCGCTACTCGCTGGAGGAGGACCCGGTGCTGCTCGTCGGCGAGACCGGTGTGGGGAAGAGCCACCTCGCCGGGCTGCTCCACCGCTACTCCGGCCGGACCGGCAGGTTGGTGGTGGCGAACGTTCCGTCGATCCCGGAGAACCTCTTCGAGAGCGAGATGTTCGGTCACGCCCGCGGCGCCTACACCGGCGCCAGCGAGCGCACGCACGGCCTGGTCCAGGAGGCCGAGGGCGGCACGCTGTTCCTCGACGAGGTCTCCGAGGTGCCCACGTCGTTCCAGTCGAAACTGCTGGCGTTCGTCGAGACGAGGCGGTACCGGGTGCTCGGCGAGACGCAGGAGCGGCACGCCGACGTGCGCATCGTGGCGGCGAGCAACCAGGACCTCGCCGCAGAGGTCAAGGAGAAGCGGTTCCGCAGCGACCTGTTCTACCGGCTCAACGTGCTTCCGATCGCGATCCCCCCGTTGCGGCAGCGCCCCGAGGATATCCGCGCCCTGGTGCGGCACCATCTCGACCTGCTGCGCGGCAAGACGGTCACCGACGCGTTCTGGACGGTGATGCTGCGCCACGGCTGGCCGGGCAACGTGCGCGAGCTGATCCACGTGCTCAAGCGCGCCGGGATCAGCCTGCCAGGCCCGGCGATCGGCGGCGAGATCGCGGAGCTGCTTGGGGCCGACGATGCGGCGCCGGCCGGCGCCGCGCGTGACGCGGTGGAGCGCTCCGACGCGGAGCTTCGCGCGGGCGGCTGCTTCTGGGACACGGCGTGGCGCAGCTTCCTCGACCGCGAGATCAACCGCGAGGAGTTGCGCGGGCTGCTGGGACGCTGGTACGCCGAGAGCGGCGGGAGCCTGCGCCGCCTCTCGCAGGCGCTGAACATCGCGGAAGGGGAATACCCGCGCTTCGTCTCCGCCCTCCACAAGTACGACGTGCATCCGGCCAGGCGCTGATCCCGTTTCTCGTTCAATAGCAGCGTTTTCGTTCATAGCGGCCGCGGGAGAGCCGTGGGGAGACCTGTCATCGCGAGGAGTCCCTCCACGGGTGGGACGAGGAACTATTTTCCCGACCCCGTAGCTATCCGGTTTCCTGTGTAGCGGCCGGCCGCTGGCCGGCCGTGGTTGCTCACTCGGGCAAAGGCCGGCCGCCCGGCGGGCGGCCGCTACAGACGGCGCCACGGTCATCGCGAAGAGCCCCGCCAAGGGCGGGAGAGGAGCGGCCATACCTTCGCGGGTATCGAACGCTACTTCCGGCGGTACCGGCTGATCTGCCTCTCGGTCAAGTGCCTCATCCGTGGCCTTTTCCAGAGGCGGCCTCGGCTGGCATCTCCTTTGCGTTCGCGACTTGCGGACGAAGCCCGGAAGGGGGACGAAATGGCCGATCAATTCATCACGAGGGACATGAAACGGAGCAACAGGAACCTGTTGACCACGGGCGTGATCTTCGCGCTCGCCGGGGCGCTTCTCTTTTTTGTGGCCAGCCAGAATGTGGGGACCGACCGCGCCCCCGCGCTGGTCTGGGGGATCATCCTGAGCTGCTGCGCGCTCGTGCCGCTGACCGCGCTTGCGTTCCGCCTGAAGACGGCCTGGCACCCAACCTGGCGCGCCGCGGCGCGGTACGGCGATCCGTACCTGCTCGACCTCGAGCTCGGTCTCGAGCTGGCCGACTCGGCAGTCGCGCGTGTCAAATCGCTGACCGTCACGCCGCACTGGCTGCTGCGACAGCGTATCTACGGGCTCGACCTGGTCCGCCTCGAGGACGTGATGTGGGCGTACAGGCTCGACACCCAACACTACGTCAACGGGATCAAGGGCGCGCGGACGATCGAGGTGAAGGTTCACACGCGGAACGGCACGATTCTCAAGGTCAAGGTCGGCCGCGAGCACCTGGGGCAGCGGATGCTTCAACAGATCCAATCCTGTGCCCCGTGGGCGGTCGTCGGTTATTCGGCCGCCCTCGAAGCGACGTGGAAGAGCCAGCGGGCGGAGTTCATCACTGTGGTCGACGGCCGAAGGGCTGCCGTCCCCAGCGACGCGCCGAGAGTACCGGCGCCGGTCGGAACGCCGACCGGCACGTTGTTGTACCCGTCGACCAAGGGCTCCGTGATCCTGCTCCTCGGGATCATCGGCGTCGCCAATCCGCTGGGTCTGCTCGCCTGGTTGCTCGGTCACATCGAGCGGCGCGAGGCGACCGGCGGCAGGATCGCCCCGAGCAAGGCCGTGAACCTGGGGTGGGCGCTCGGCATCGTCGACACGGTGTTGTTCGCCTTTGTCCTGCTGCAGCTCGTCCTTGCCCCGCATCAGCCGCCGGTGGTCCCCCGATGAGCGGTCAGGATGGAATCAGGCGCCGGCGTGCTCGGCCAGGCGCAGCTCCTCGATCCGGATGGCAAGCGCGGCATCGCTGGGGCGGCTCGCGGGGTCCTTCGACATCATCTCGAGAACCAGGTCGTTCAGAGGTCCGGGGATGTCGGCTCGGATTCGGGCCGGCGCCTCCGGCTCGTGGTCGAGGACGTGCTTGATGATGTCGACCGGGGTCTCCCCGAGGAAGGGTTTCTGCAAGGTGAGCAGCTCGTAGGCAATCACGCCGAGCGAGTAGAGATCGCTCGCCGCGGTGACGCTCCGGTCGGTGATCTGCTCGGGCGGGAGGTAGGCGATCGTCCCGAGGATCATGCCGGTCTGCGTGAGGCGAGTGAGCGACTGCGTCGTGGCGAGGCCGAAGTCGAGCAGCTTGACGACGTTCTTGCTGCCCTCGGTCTCGACGAGCATGACGTTCTCGGGCTTGAGATCGCGGTGGACGATGCCCTTGGAGTGGATCTTGGCGATGGCATCGGCAAGCTGCGCCATGACGTCCAGACAAAGCCGGATGGGGACCGCCTCCCCGCGCTTGATCACGTCCGCGAGCGAGGGGCCGTCGAGCAGCTCCATGGCGATGAAGAGCTTGCCGTCGTGCTCGCCGCGCTCGAAGATGCGAACGATGTTGGGGTGGTGGAGCTGGTCGACGATCGCGGCCTCGTTGATGAAACGCTTGCGGACCATCGGATCGTCCGACAGCTCGTCGCGGATGACCTTCACCGCGAATGGGCGAGCCCCGTGCGACACGTCCACGGCTCGGTACACGACGCCCATGCCGCCCGACGCGATCGTGTCCACGATCTTGTAGTGTCCGACGTAGCTGCGCTTCCTCCAGAAGGAGACGAGGTAGCGGAAGCGGCGGAAGAGAAGCAGGATCGCGCCGACCGCCAAGCCGGAGACGGCCAGGAGCAGCCCTGCGAGGAGGCGCGTGCGGCCAAGCTCGAGCCGCCGGATCTCGCCGTCCTTCTTGAGCAGATCGTTGTCCTTGCCCAGCAGCTCGATTTGGCGTTTGCGGGCGTCGGCCTCGTATTTTTCCTGCAGCTCGGCGATCGTGCGATTCCTCTGCTGGTCGAGCATGGCCGCCCGGGCTTCGCTTGACAGGACTTGGTTTTCGTAGGCTTTCCTGTAGTCGCCCTTCGCTTCGAAGCACTGAGCCATCAAGAGGTATACGGTGTCGAGCGCCTCGTTGGACCTGGTGTCCTTGCCGATGGCCAGCGCCTTCTCGAGGTACGCGAGCGCATCGTCGGGCCGCTTTTCGAGCAGGTAGATATCCGCGATGTTGTGGTACGTGTCGGCCAGCTTGGGGGAACCGCCGATCTCCTTCTTCAGCTCGACGACACGGAAGTAGCGGCTCAGCGCGTCGTCGTAGCGCTGCCGTTTCTTGAAGACGATGCCCATGTTGTTGAGGGCGTCGGCCTCGATGACCCGGAGCTTGATCTCGCGGCCGATCGCGAGTGCCCGCTCGAAATACTTCAGCGCCTCACCGTCCTGCTCGAGCTTCTCGTACGTGTTGCCGATGTTGTTCAGGACCTTGGCGGTCCCGGCCTTCTCGCCCAGCTCCTCGAACAGCGGCAGCGCCCGCACGTAGTAGTCGCGCGCCTTGAGGTGGTCCCTGAGCTGGCTGTAGATGTTGCCGACGCTGTTGAGGTTGTTGGCGATGCCGATCTTGCGTCCGAGGGACTCCTCGAGCCGGAGCGATTCGAGGTTGTACTCGAGCGCCTTCTGATAGTCGCCGACGGTGTTGAACAGGACGCCGAGGTTGTTGGTGGCGGCCGCCGTCCCCTTGGTGTCGCCGAGCTCCCGGAAGATGGCGAGCGCTCCCTGGCCTGCGTTGATGGCGGGCCACACCTTGCCCCCGGCGGAGAGCATAATGCCGCAAAACCCGAACGTCCTTGCGGTCTCCGGCCGGTCGCCCAGGTTGGTGAACAGCTCGTTGGCGCGTTGCATGTGCGGGAGACCTTCGGCGCTTCTCTCCAGGACCATGAGAGAAAGGCCGAGGTTCTTGTGGGCGAACGCCTGGCCGCGAACGTCTTTATGCTGCTCGGCGAGGCCCAGCGCGCGCCGGCCAAGCTCCAGTGCCCGCCTCGGGTCGCGACGGGCCAACAGTGCGGCGAGCTCGTTGAGAATGCCGATCTGGTCCTTCTCCGATGCGACCGCCAGGCGCTGCTCGAGAGCCGCGACCGGATTCTCGGCCTGACCTGCGCGTGCGGCAGCTGCGAGGGCGATCAGCCCTGCCACGCCCAACAGGACGCAGCGCACCCGGGTCTTTGCCGTCATGTATCCCTACGCATTGGTCCTTATAGCGCAGTCGTGCGCTGCGTCTCAACTACGTGGCGTGAGATATCTCCCCAGGTATCGGCGATACCATCTCAGGTATCTATGGCTGTCGGAACGGTCGCGCTCGCTCCGCGGACTCTCCGCTTTGGCCGGCTATCCTGTTGCAGGAGAACGCTCAGAGCGAACAGGACGAGCTTGGCTTGCGCCTTGCTAAGCTCCGATTTCGAGGTTGCAACGGTTCCCTCGCGGTTCTCGGGGGTGTCGTGATGAACGAAGACGCTACGTTTGGACGAAAAGCGGTTTGAGATGAAAGAGACGAGGTGGACCATGTCGAAGGTAGCGTGCAGTCGTACCTTGAGCCGAGCGCTGACCGCTGTCTCGCCGGTGTTCGCAATGGCGCTGGTCAGTCTAAGCAGCCCGACGCTCGCGTCCGGCGTGGGGCCGGCCCGCGTATGCCGAGGCCGATCGGGGGCATCCGTGGCGTTCGCTCCGACCACGGCATCGCCGCTCCCCGCTGCTGAAGCTTCCGGTGGGCCCGAATGGCTCTCGCTCCCACTCTTCGGCGGCGAGATGACCTCGATTGCCGTGGACCCGGGCAACGCGCAGGTCGCCTATGTCGGCACGCGCGATGCGGGCGTGTTCAAGACGACCGATGGCGGAGCATCGTGGCAGCCGGCCCGCATGGGGCTGACCATCACGGCGATTCGCACCCTCCGCATCGATCCGACAAATTCGAGCACGCTATGGGCCGGCACCGACTTCGACGGCGTCTGGAAGTCGATCGACGCCGGTGCGACCTGGGCGCCGACCGGCACCGGCCTCCCGGCCTCCATGGTCGTTTTCAACATCGCCATCGACCCAGGCCACGCCGGAACTCTCTACGCCGGGCTCGCGGGAGGGGTCGCCTTCTCCATAGGCGCCGTCTTCAAGTCGGTGGACGGGGGCGCCACCTGGCAGCAGAAGGACGCGGGCATCCCCCGCTACGACCAAGGATACCCCTACACCAACGGCGTCTTTGCCCTGGCCCTGAATCCCGCTCGGCCTGCCGAGCTTGCGGCCGGCACCGAGCTTGACGGCGCGTTCCACTCGACCGACGGCGGCGAAACCTGGACGGCGATCAACGGCGGCGTGCCGTTCATGCCCGGGTCGATCGACTCGCTCGAGGAGATCGAGGCTCTGGCGTTCGATCCCTATCACGCGGACCGGCTGACCGGCGTCATCTACGGGCAGTTCTATAGTTTCGACTCCGGGACGTGGGTCCAGCGGTCGACGGGCTACGAGTTCCTCGGGTTCATGTCGTCGCGCCTCTACTTTCATCCCACGAAGCCGGATGTCCTCTTCGCGATCGCGGGTACGGGTGGTTTCAACACGAGCACGGATGGGGGGGTCGACTGGACAGAAGGGAACTTGGCAGTCATCGATGTAGGCCTCAGTCCCGGCGAGCCGAACACCATTTTCGCCGCGCGCGACAACGCTTACACGAGCCCCGGCGGCGTCATGAAGTCGCAGGACCTCGGGAAGACCTGGTCGGAGGTCTCGCAGGGGATCACCGCGATCGAGGTCCAAAGCGTTGCCCTCGACCCGCACGACCCGCGCGCGATCTACGCGGGCACCGGCACCGGCTTCATCTTCGCCAGCCACGACGGCGGGCAGAGCTGGACGCAAGCGCTTTGCGGATCTTCGTTGAGTGCCTTCAATTTCGGAGAGGTCTACTCGATCGTGGTGGACCCGCGCAACTCCCAAGTGGTTACCGTGGCCACTGATCTCGGTCTCTATCGCTCCGCCGATCGCGGCACGACCTTCAGCGAGGTCACGGCGGTCTCCGATCCGCTGGTCGTTACGGCCGCGCGTGGCGCCAGCCAGTCGGTCTACTTCGTCGGGTCGTTGTTCGGGAACGGCATCTACCGCAGCCTCGATGGCGGTACCACGTGGGAGCAGAAGAATGAGGGGCTGCCTCTCTTCGGTGGCTACCTCAACCCCGTGTTGGCGGTCGCCATCGATCCAAACGACGACGGGACGGTGTGGGCAGGGACGCAGTATGGCGGCGGCATCCTGCGCACCACCGACGGCGGTGAGCACTGGCAATCGAGCGGCCTCGCGGACGAGAACTTCGTCGAGGCGATCTCGGTGATGCCCGGCAACAGCAGCGAGATCCTCGTTGGCGCGGGGTTCTGGAGCGGCAACATCTACAAGTCCATCGACGGCGGCACGACCTGGGAGAAGAAGCTATCGGATATCGGCTTTGTCAAGTGTCTCGTCCGCGACCCGCGCGACTCGAGTGTGGTCTACGCGGGCAGCGAGGGGTTTGGTGTCCTTCGCTCGATTGACGGCGGCGAGACGTGGCAGGATTACTCGGGTGCGATCTTCTACCCCCTTGTCTACTCCCTGGCCATCAGCAATGAGGATCAGCCGCTGCTGCTCGCGGGCAGCTACGGCGCCGGCGTGTACGCGACCCACCCCTCTTCGGGCAAGACGCCGTTGCGCGTGCGACGGAAGCTCCACCGCTGACGGAGGGGATTCCTTGCACCGTTTGCCGTAGGGGAATCTCTGTCACTTCGAGGCCCCTGGGGGGTCGAACCAGTTCCGTGAAACGGCCAGACCGCCGCGGTGTGCAGCGAGGGGGCGGAATGTCGCCGAGAGAGCCGCGGCCGTAGGGGCGCCTCGGAGAGGCTCCTAGATCTCGGTCCTGCGGTGTGCGATCAAGCGCAGCAGCCGGGTGATGCCCGCGTGGAGCAGCGCATAGACGATGATCGCAATCACGATCGGCAAGACCAGGGTGAAGCCACCTGCCGATGGGCTTGCGACGATCCCGCGGAACAGGGAGTAGAAAGGATCGGTCACGGTTCGAATCAGTTGCACGAACCCGTTGCTTGATTGAGCTGCAATCAACGCGAGCACGAGTCGAATCGCGAGCAATGTGTAGACGACGTAGAAGAGATAATCGATGATTTGCGAAATGCGCGCGAGGACGCGCGCACGTCTGACTTCGCGATCCGTTCCGACGACCTCGCCGATGGCCTTACCGCGGAACCGTCCGGCGACCTGGTCCATCTCGTGCGCTTCGGCGCCGGTCGTATGCTCGGCACGCTCGGCGATGTCGGCATTCACATCCCGCTCGACCTGCGACTTCATCGACTCGTGTTGAGCCACACGGCGGGCTTCGTCGGCGGTCAGTTTGTTGTCTTCCATCGCATCCTCCCGTGTTGAACCCTGGGCTCGAGAGCATGTTCCGGGTGCTCGAGCGATCGCACCGTATCGGCGCTTGCAAAGGCCAGCGGCGAAGCGATGGAAAGCTCGCTTCGCCTCTGGCCGTCGGCAGGCAGGTCATCCGCCGGCTGTGTTTCGGAACGGACCAAGTTGTTGTGAGGTGCAGGGCAACGCCCTACAGACGTCGCCGTCTGCTGTAGTAGTAGCCACCACCTCCGCCAAAGAGAAGAACCAACACAACGATCAAGAGGATCAGCGTCATAGTCTCTCTCTCCCTTCGAGTTCGTCAGTGAGCTGCCAATTGGATCTCGAACGCGTTTCCAGAGTAGGCCTCCGGCCCCTCACCCGGAAGCGCACTTTGTACCCAGGAGCGAAGCCACCACTCAGGTAGAAACTACCCGCTCTGCCTCGAAGGTGTAGCGGATAGGAAGTGCCTTAGGAACTATCTGCCCCCAGGAGAAAGGCCACGCCGGCTTGCGGCGGGAGATCCGCTCGGGCCGGCGACACAGGCACCACGAGCCCGGACGCTCCCAACGGCATTGCCGCCCGGACGGTTTCTCATTTGCAGGTCAGATCTTGACATTCCTGTGCGAGTGTCGCATGGTTATACCAACTAATCCGGTGGTGAGCGGCGAGAGGAGGAGAGAATGGCACGGCATGTAAGTGCAGTCCTCGGAATGTTGTTCCTTGCGCATGCAGCGGCGGCGCAATTCACGCAGCAGGGGAACAAGCTGGTCGGCACGGGCGCCGTCGGGGCTGCCAATCAGGGGTCGGTGGCGATCTCGGCGGACGGGAACACCGCCATCGTAGGCGGGTGGGCTGACAACTCGCAGGTCGGTGCCGCGTGGGTTTTCGCTCGCACCGGCGGGGCGTGGACGCAGCAGGGCAACAAGCTGGTCGGCACAGGCGCCGTCGGGAACGCCGGGCAGGGCGCCTCGGTGGCGATTTCCGCGGATGGGACCACCGCCATCGTCGGAGCGCCCGGCGACAACTCCTATGCCGGCGCCGCGCTGGTGTACACGCGCGCCGGGGGGGTGTGGTCTCAGCAGGGGAGTAAGCTGGTCGGCGCGGGCAGCGCCGAACTGGGCACCGCGGTGGCGATCTCGGCTGATGGCAACACCGCCATCGTTGGCGGGTCCCACGACCAATCCGGCCTCGGCGCGGCGTGGGTGTTTACCCGCAGCGGGGGGGCGTGGTCGCAGCAGGGTGGCAAGCTTGTCGGCACGGGCGCAGTCGGGACCTCCGTTTTGCAGGGCCAATCGGTGGCAATCTCGGCGGACGGTAATACCGCCGTCGTCGGTGGGTACGGCGACAACTCCTCTGTCGGTGCCGCGTGGTTGTACACGCGCAGCGGTGGGGTCTGGTCGCAGCAGGGGAGTAAGCTGATAGGGACAGGCGCTGCCGGGGCAGCCCAGCAGGGCAGGGCGGTGTCGATCTCGGCGGATGGGAACACCGTCGTCGTCGGCGGGCCCGACGACGACTCCTCTGTCGGCGCCGCGTGGGTGTTCACGCGCAGCCGCTTCGGGTGGTTCCAGGAAGGCGGCAAGCTCGTCGGCACGGGCGCCGGCTCGAGTGCCTCTCAGGGCATGGCGGTGGCGATCTCGGCGGATGGGAACACCGCCGTCATTGGAGGGCCCGAGGACGCCCCGATCGGCGCGGCGTGGATCTTCACGCGGAGCCTCGGGGTGTGGTCGCAGCAGGGCAGCAAGCTGGTCGGCACGGGTCAGGTTGGGCGCGCCTACCAGGGTCAGTCGGTGGCGATCTCGGCGGACGCCACCACCGCCATCGTCGGCGGGTGGGACGACAACTCAGGTGCCGGCGCCGCGTGGATCTTCTCGGTGCCCGCCTACGTCGTCTGGGTGCCGGTGGCGAGCCACAACGCCGGCAAGAACAACAGCCAGTGGCGGAGCGACCTCGGCCTGCTCAACCCAGGCACGGTGAAGGCCAACGCACAGATCGAGTTCTACGGCAGCGGCGGCGTTGTGAGCAACACGACGTACGTGCCGGCTGCGACGCAGTCGATCCTCACGGATGTGGTCGGGCAGCTCAATGGAAGCGACTCGGGAGCGCTCGAGGTTCTCTCCGACCAGCCGCTCAAGGTCACGGCGCGCACCTACAACGAGGTCTCGTCCACGGCGAGCTGCTACCCCAACGGCACGCAGGGGCAGGACTACCCAGCGGTGGTCACCGGCGATGGACTTGCGGTGGGGTCGAGCGCGTACCTCGCGGGACTTGTCGAGAACGCCTCGTACCGGTGCAACATCGGGGTGGTCAACACGGGGACGGGGAGCGCGACGGTGCTGGTGGAGCTTTTCAACGGTGCGGGGACGAAGCTGGCCAACTACACGGTGTCGTTGGCGGCGGGGCTGTGGGCGCAGGAGACGCAACCGTTCAAGAGCAAGGCAGGGCAGACGGCGATGGACCGTGGGTACGCCACGATCACGGTGCAGACGGGATCGGGGGTGTTCGCCTTTGCCTCGGTGATCGACAACATCACCAACGACCCGACCACGGTCGCCATGCAGCGGTAGAAGCGGCTGCGATGGTTGCGCTTGTGAGCGGCGAGAGGAGGAGACAATGGCACGGCATGTAAGTGCAGTCCTCGGAATGTTGTTCCTTGCGCACGCAGCGGCAGCGCAGTTCACGCAGCAGGGGAACAAGCTGGCTGGCAGCGGCGCCGTCGAAACTGC
>PMLC01000031.1 GCA_003158745.1 Acidobacteriota bacterium | reverse complement strand
GACCGCATGACGTGCGTATATATCTCGGTGGTCGAGATGTCGGCGTGCCCGAGCATCGCCTGCACGGCGCGCAGATCCGCGCCGTGCTCCAGTAGATGCGTTGCAAAGGAGTGTCGAAGCACGTGCGGCGAGAGGTGGGTCGTGATCCCCGCGGCGCGCCCGTACCGCTTGAGGAGCTGCCAAAAGCACTGCCTGCTCATCCCCTGACCGCGAACGGTGAGGAAGAGCGCTTCCTGCCGCTTCCTGTCCAACCCCGGCCGAGCTTCCTCCAAGTAGAGTGCCAACCACTTCCGGGCCTGGGACCCGACCGGCACGATGCGCTCCTTGCTCCCCTTGCCCCAGACACGAACGTACCCCGGGTCGAGGCGGAGCTGGTTGACGGTGAGGCCGACGAGCTCCGAGACACGAACGCCGGTGGCGTACAGGGTCTCCAACATGGCACGATCCCTCAAGCCCAGCGGGCGGGACAGATCCGGCGCGGCGAGCAGCACCTCAATCTCCTGAGCCGAGAGGAAGTATGGCAGGGAGCGCATCAGCTTCGGCGACTCGAGGTCGAGCGTGGGATCCTGCCTTGCGACGCCCCGCTCGACCATGTATCGGTACAGGCCCCGGAGCGCTGCCAGTGCGCGCGCCGCTGAACGCGCCGCCAGGCCCCGGCCCCGCAAATCCGTGAGGTAGCGCCGAAGGTGGGCTCGCTCGCACGCAGCGGCGTCGAGACCGCGCGTCGCGAGCCAACGGCCGAAGGCTTCCAGGTCCCGGCGGTACGCCACCACCGAGTTTGCGGCCAGTCCGCGCTCCACGAGCAGCACGGCGAGGTAGTCCGGCAGCAGAAGTCGGAAGAAGTCGGTGTCCGGGAGTGTCCGCGACATCCTCTGATTCTAGCCCCCGACCGCTCCGCCCTCAGCGCAGGATGTGGGCCTTCGAAGGGCCCGGATCGAAGCGGTATCGTGCGAGGTCGAGGCTGCCATCGAGCCGGAACTCGACGCCCTCCCCTACGAGCAGTTTCTGCTGCAGTCCGGGCGGAAGATCGCCCCTTCGGTCCGTCGAGCAGCCTCCGACCGCGTTCACCACCCTCTGCCAGGGCACGTCGTCGGGGCATGTGTGCATCGCCCATCCCACCGCCTTGGGAGACAGAGCGTATCCGAGCTCGGAGGCGATCTGCCCGTACGTCATGACGCGCCCGGGCGGAATGGAGCGGACAATCGCATACACGGCGTCCCAGGCGCCTCCGCGCTGATTGCCCGCGACTTCCCCGTGGACGCGAGTCCTCTGGGGGCGACTCCCGCCTCGACGCGACGCTGCGCTCAAGGAGCCGCCCCCGTGGGTCGTTCCGTCTGCGGGTCTTTCGCCACGCCTATCCCGCGCTCATCGGGGCGGGCGCGCGGAAGAGGCGGGCCGGCCCGGCTCGGGTGCTGCAGCACTCTTGGGAAGACCAGCCTCGCTCTTCACCTTCCGCGCCTGTTCGAGGTGTCGCCGCCCGTGAGCGGCAAACAGGAGCAGAAGCTCGAAAGGACTGATTCGGAAGAGCGACGCCACGGGCGCAGACACCCTGGGCTTCGAGAGGTCCAGGCCGTTCGCGGCCTGGACGCGCGTCGTCAGCTGGTCGATCAGATCGACGAGTGCCGGAAGGGCAACGTTCACGGCTTGATCCGCCGGCGGCACGTGCCGATCACGAGCGCGCCTCCTGCGGCGGACGGGAGGCTCCGTGGCCCTGAGCAACCCCCTCCCGACCAATCGCACCCGGAGGACTTCATTGGTGTACCAGCCACGTCCCCGGGCCTCGGCGATTGCGGCATCGACCACCTCCAGCGTCTCCGAACCCACGATGTTGAGGTGCCCGAGACACTCCGCGATCGACCAGCACCCCGACCTGGGCCGCCAATTGAATTGCCGGTCGGATATCCCTTGGGCGAGTTGCTGCGCCTCCCGGCCGATTTCTTGGAACTGGCTGAGGAGATCCCGCAGGCTCGGATTCATGGCGCCCGACGATCGCGCAGGGACCGCGATACCTGTCTCCCGCCGGCCAAATGGACGACCGAACAGATGATCGGTGTCGCTCGGCCCTACACCCCTAGTCACCATCGTGATCCTCCAGCCGCCAGGCGCAACCCGGAACATGAATTCAAGCAACTCGCGCAAGTCCGCGTGCTCATGTCGATTTCATCCCACGCTTCCGCGCGAAATCGACCAACGCGTCGCGGTGCCCCCAGTCAGCAGCCCGAAGGCTGCCCAGCAGGCGCGAGACATCGGGGTTCGCCTTGGCGATGGCCTCTCGGGAGTGTACCTCCGCCACCCCGCTCTCGAACTCGATGGCGATGACCACCGCCTCGTGCAGCGAGAGCCCTGGAGCCGCCCGACGCACGTTCTCGAGCTGGGTAACCTCCCGCTGAAGGGCGTCGAGATCCAACTCCACGTCGGCAAAGTGAGCCGTGTTCTGCCTCGCAAGCCGGCGAAGGAAGTGGATCTCGCCGAGATGAGAGCGCTCATCGAAAGCAAGCTTCGAGAACAGCGCAGAGGCCTCGGAGTCCTCGGAGAACACCTCGCAAAGCTCGTTGTAGATGTCGTGCATCAGGACCTCGAACTGCTCCAGCGACCGCAGTATGCTCTGAAGTTCCGCCACCTCACCCCCCCGCCGAGGCGAACGCTAAGCGAAGCGAGTTTTGCCCGCTCCCTCGCTGTACGGACTCGTCCACCCCGCCGCCTAATACCGCCAGCCTCCCCGCCGGGATGATGGGAGTCCGCCACCCTGCGATGGGATTCTAACCCGACCGCGTGCGCCTCGCGCTCGAGGGTCCGGACGCCCAACGGTGTCGACCGGGTAGAATAAGCCGGGTGGCGGTGCGTTTCGACCTCGACAAGCGGCAGATTACCTGCTCCGTTCACGACCTCTTGCCGGAGAGCGTCCGGTTGGGCCTCGGAGTGCCCGGAGAGGGGCTTGCCCGCCTTTCCGTGGGAGCCGAACTCCACAGGACCGTTCAGAACCAGCGCCAGGCCGACGACCCCCGGTACACCAGCGAGGTTTCCGTCGACGCGACCTTCACCGTCGATGGCTGGGAGCTTCGAGTCATCGGGAGAGCCGACGGTCTGACACGCTCTGACGACGAGCGCCACGTCGTCGAAGAGATCAAGACGCTCCACTTCAAAACCGAGCTGAATCACCCCCTCGCCCAGGAGAGGCTCGAGAGGTTCCGCTGGCAAGCCCGCCTCTACGCGTGGTGCCTCTTCCCTGCCGGCAACGCGACCGCTCGCCTCTTGCTCATCGATCTGGGAGGCGACGACCACCGCGTCGAGGACGTACCGTGGTCCCCCCGCCAGGTCGAGGCGTACCTGCGGGCGCGCGTCCACGCGATCGCCGCAGCCGAGCGGGCGCGCGAGCGCACGAGGGCCGCCTGGCGCGAAGCGGCTGTCACCCTGCCCTTTCCATTCGATGCACCGCGGCCCGTTCAAAAGGAAGCGATGGAGGCCGTCGCCGCCGCCATCGAAAACGGACGTCACCTGCTCCTGGCGGCGCCGACGGGGGTCGGGAAGACCGCCGCCGCGCTGTTCCCGACGGTGAAGTTCGCCCTTGCGACCGGGCGGCGCGTCGCCTTCCTCACCGCCAAGACGCCGCAGCAACAGCTAGCGGTCGAGACGCTTCAAGCGATGCAGCGCGGCGGGTGGCGCTCGATCCAGCTCCGAGCGAAGGCAAAGATGTGTGCCAACCGCGAGGTGGTTTGCCACGAGGAGTTCTGCCTCCACGCGCGCGACTACGGCAGCAAGCTCGCGGACCGCGGAGTGCTGCCCGCGCTTCTCGCCGGTCCGCCCCACCTCGACCCCGACCGGGTGTTCGAGGTGGCCCACGCCGCCGAGGTGTGCCCCTTCGAGGTTTCTCTCGAACTCTTGCGCGAAGCCAGCGCTGTGGTCTGCGACTACAACTACATCTTCGACCCGTCGATCGCCCTTTTCGGCCTCGCTTCGGAGGGCTCGATCGAGGACACCATCCTGATCGTCGACGAGGCGCACAACCTCGTGGACCGGGCTCGCGAGTACTACTCGCCGCGCCTCCCCCGCGGTGTCGTTCGGGAGGCGCGAAGACTCGTCGAGGGGCACCGGCATAAGGTCTGCCGCGACCTCGACGACCTCCTCGGCGACCTCGACGAGCTGATCGGGGGAGAGGTTTCGGCCACGCTGGGTTCGGGGGCCGGGTGCAAGAGCATCACCCTCGATCCCAAGCCGCTCGTGGAGTTCCGGCTCGCTCTCGACGCGCTCGTGGCCCCTTACTTCACCTTCAAGCGCAACGCCGAGCTGTGGCTCGCGAAGGACCCTGTCGTGGACGTGCTGCTCTCCCTCGCACAGGTGACCGATCTCCTGGAGGACGGAGGCCGCGAGTTGGTCCCGCTCGCCGAGAGGCAGGGCGCCAAGGAGGCGGACGAGTCCTTGCGAGTCTTCTGCCTGGACGCGTCCCGATTTACCGGGGCGCTCCTCCAGCGTTCGGCCGGATGCGTAGCGATGTCCGCGACCTTGGAGCCATTCGACTTCTACCGCGACGTCCTGGGGTTCGACCCTGACCGCACCGACCTGGTTGCCCTCCCGTCGCCGTTCCCCCCGGAAAATCGTCTGATCATCGCGGTTGACGAGGTGGACACGACCTATCGCGCGCGAACCCGCTGGTACGGGCGCATCGCCGAACTGGTCGCCGAACTGGCGCCCGCAGACCGCAACGCGCTCGTTCTCTTTCCCTCCTACGCCTTCCTCCAAGAGATCGCGAGCCGGCTCGTCGTCCCGGGTCACGCGGTCGAGATCCAACGCGGCACAGACTCGGATCGAGCTCGGAGGGACATCCTTGCCAGACTGCGCGCCAACAATGAACCGGTCCTTCTTCTCGCCGTCCTGGGCGGGGCCTTCGCCGAAGGGGTGGACTACCCCGGCGAGATGCTCTCCGAGGTAGTGGTGGTCTCGCCCGCCCTGCCGCAGGTCGGGCCGGAACGGGAGCTGTTGAAGGAGTACTTCGACGACCGCTACGAGCGCGGTTTCGAATACGCGTACCTGGTCCCCGGCATGACCCGTGTCGTCCAGGCCGCCGGGCGCCTAATCCGCTCCGCCAGCGACAGAGGAGTCATCGTCCTCGTCTGCAGGCGGTTCCTCTCGGAACCGTACCGCTCGCTGCTTCCCGGAGCGTGGACCGGAGGAGATCCAGGATCGCTCCGCCGGGATGACCCGGCAGGCGCCGTGCGGGATTTCTTCGCAACCACGGGCGAGCCCGACCCGTGCTAACCTGTGCTATCGAATCCGCCTTAGGGGGGACCAATGGACACCGTAGCTCACATTCTCAAGGAGAAGGGGTCGAAGGTCCACAAAGCCACGCGGGGCGACACCGTTCTCGAGGCCGTTCAGAAGATGTGCGCGGAAAAGGTCGGCGCGCTCCTCGTGTGTGACGCGGGGAAACCGGTGGGCATGTTCACCGAGCGCGACCTGATGAACAGCGTGATCCTCGCCCGCCTGGACCCCGCAACCACCACGGTCGGTGAGGTCATGTCGCGTGAAGTCGTCTATGTCGAGCCGACGGCCGCGGCGGCCGAGGCGATGGCGGTGATGACCGAGCGCCGATGCCGGCACCTTCCGGTGGCCAGCGAAGGCCAGCTGATGGGGCTCATCTCGATCGGCGACCTCGTCCGCTGGGCGAGCCGCAACCAGGAATTCGAGATCCGCAAGCTGACGGATTACATTCACGGAAAGTACCCGGGCTAATGGGCCAGGCATGCCTCAGGGTGTTCGATGCGGCAGCGCTGAAGTACGCCTGCGCCAGCGCCTCGGCGTCACCACGGAAGCGTGCGAATCTCAACGTTCACAGAACGTTGGAGGATCCCATCCAGCGGATGCTCAACGTCTTCCAGCCCGGCACGTACGTCCGGCCGCATCGTCACGAGCCACACCGCTTCGAGCTGTTCCTCCTCCTTACCGGGCGGGCCGGACTCCTGACATTTGACGAGGGCGGCGCCGTCTCCGAGACAGCGATCCTGGAACCCGGCGCCGTGTGGGCAGTGGAGCTGCCGGGTTTTGTCTGGCACACCGTCGTCTCGTTCGCGGACGACACCGCCCTCTTCGAGATCAAGCCGGGGCCATACACGGCCCTCGCGGACAAGGACTTCGCGCCGTGGGCTCCTTCCGAGGACTGCCCCGATGCGCAGGCGTTGATCGAGACTTGGCGGCGGCATGTCGAGCGGCTTCCCTCCCTGGACGCCCGCCCACCCGCCTAGCAGCGGCGGCCTCTCGCTAACCTGAAGCGTATGAAACCAGGGCCCCAGTCCGACGTACGGTCAAGAAGGGTACGCTCCCGGCGAACCTGCATCCGAAGACGTCCCTGTGTCCGGCCGAGGATTCAGGCACTCACCTGTTCCACACGTTGAACTTGAGGATGCACCAGATCGCTTCGAGCCCGTCCTTCCAACCGATCTTCTTTCCCTCAGCGTAGGTCCGGCCGTGGTATGCCACCGGTACCTCATAGATCCTCACGTCCATCCTGGCGACACGCGCCGTGAACTCGGGTTCGAACCCGAACCTCTCGGACGTCAACCGAAGCCGGTCTTTGACCTGACGGGTGAAGACCTTGTAGCACGTCTCCATGTCCGAGAGGTTGAGGTCGGTGAACATGTTTGAGAGCATCGTCAAGAACCTGTTCCCGACAGAGTGCCAGAAGAATAGGACGCGGTGCGGCCCCCCGAGGAATCTGCTCCCGATCACCACATCCGCTTTCCCGCTCAGGATCGGCCCCAGGAGACTCGGGTAGTCGGACGGGTCATACTCGAGATCCGCGTCCTGGACAATGACGATGTCTCCCGTCGTGTTCGCGAAGCCGGTCCGCAGGGCTGCGCCCTTGCCCCGGTTACGTTCGTGGCGAAGCCAGTTGAACCGGCATGGCCTCGAGGACTCGGCCGGCGGCTTGTAGGCCGCCAACCTGTCCGGGGTGGCGTCGCGGGAGCAGTCGTCCACGGCCACGATTTCCACCCCGGTGACCTGCACCGGGAAAGGCGCACAGGCCACTCGGTCGAGGACCTGCGAGATGGTGCTCTCCTCGTTGAAGACGGGGACGACGATCGAGACCTTCAGGGTCTCCATGTTGACCCTCTGATCGCAGACCGTCTCTTGCTCACCCTGAGGCTCGAGAGTAATGTTCCGGCGTGCCCTGGATCCTCTCGCTCCCCGCCCTGCTCGTGCTGGGTTGGGGCATCGCCGGGTTGCTGTGGTGGCATCGCCGCCGGCGGGTCACCTTCGAGCCGGTCCTGGCTTGGGCGATGACCGGGATGGCTCTCGTTTCGGTGGCGATGGCCCTCCTTCTGGCTACCGTACCCGCGCCGCTCCCGGATCAGGTCGTGCGCGCGGCTCTCCTGATCGAAGGAGTGGTCGGGCTTTGGATTCTCCGCCACGCCGCACGAGGAAAGTCGGACGATGGAACGCCCTGACGAGCCCACTGAACTCTCGATCGAGGACAGCCTCGATCTCCACACGTTCGCGCCGCATGACGTCGCTGATGTCGTGGACGAGTACCTGCGGGCCGCGAGGGCGGCCGGCTTCCGTGAGATCCGCTTGATCCACGGACGCGGTCGTGGCGTCCAGCGCGCTGCTGTCCACAACGTGATCGCAAGGCTACCCTGGGTCGTCAGGGCGTACGAAGCTCCAGCTGACCGCGGGGGCTGGGGCGCCACGGTCGTGATCCTCGATGCGCTTGACAGAAAGAGCACCCTGAAACCCGACTAGTCCAGGTCCACGTCGCGGACCGGTTTTGTCACAGGCTCGCTCTTCGCGGTTTCGAGGAGTTTGCGGAACTTCTCCTCGCGGATCTCGGGGCCTGCCTTCTCCGCCCGCATTGCCTCCTCCATCTTCGCGCGCGCCGCCGCCCTTTCCTGCGTCAGCGCCAGGAGGCGCCCCTCGAGGGAAGCACCGGACTTCGGCTCCTCGGGCGCCTTCCCGCCCACGACCACCTGCTTCTCGCCGTCCACGTCCAGCAGGGCGCGGCAGTGCGGACAGGTCACGGTGAAACTCGCCATCGCTGGCCCTCCAAGCCGATTGTACCTGTCCCGCGACCCCGCCCGGCGGCGGGCCACGCATTGGGCCGGTTCCGGTCGATCAGGTACCGGCTTTGGCCGGGACGAGCCGGTCAAGTGCGGCAAGGAATCGCTCGTTCTCGGGCCGGGTCCCGACCGAGACGCGCGCGCAGTTGACGAGGCCCGGGCCGCCGGCCGGGCGGATGATCACCCCGCGTTTCTGGAACTCGACGAAGAGATCCTTCACATCGGTCTCGAACTCGACAAGCACGAAATTCGCTACCGACGGCGTGAACACGACATTCCGCCGCGATAGCTCGCTTTGAATATACGCGAGCTCTCGCGAGTTGTGTTCACGAGAAGTCCGGAGCCACTCGGCGTCATCAAGTGCCGCCACCCCAGCCACCTGTGCGAGCGACGAGGTGTTGAACGGCGAGCGCACTCGGTTGATCGTGCCGACCACGTCGGGCGACGAGACGCCGTAGCCGATGCGCAAACCCGCCAGGCCGTAGACCTTCGAGAACGTCCGCAAGACGATCACATGGCGTCCGGCCTTGACGTCATCGAGGGCATCAGGGTAGTCGGGGCGCTCAACGTACTCGTGGTACGCCTGATCGACCACCACAAGCGCGCGATCGTTGACCTCGGAGAGGAAGCGAGCGAGCTCCCGGCGCGTGAAGTAGGTGCCCGTCGGGTTGCACGGGTTGGCCAGGTAGACCAGTTTCGTGCGGTCGCTCACCGCCTTTGCCAGCGCTGGCAGGTCGTGGGCGCGCCCGGCAGTGGCAGGCGGCGTTACGGCGTGGCCGTTCACCTGGTTCACGGCAAGCTGGTACGACACGAACGACTGTTGCGAAAAGACCGCCTCGTCGGAATCCGCCATGAAGGCGCGAGCCAACATCTCGATAACCTCGACCGAGCCGCTGCCGAGGATGATCTGCTCGATGTCAACGCCGAGGCGTGCGGCGAGCAGCTTGCGGAGCGCGAACCCGCTTCCGTCGGGGTAGCGGTGCAGGTTCGGCAGCGCCTCTTGGATCGCGGCCACTGCCTTGGGCGAGGGCCCCAACGGGTTCTCGTTCGACGCGAGCTTTACGATGTCGCTCACGCCCAGCTCCCGCTGCACCTCCTCGATCGGCTTTCCCGGCACGTACACGGCCAGCCTGCGGATGTACTCCGGCACCTCCGGTCCGCGCATACGTTCTCCTCCCGACTTCCCGCCCACCCCGACGCAAGCTCTCGATCTCTTCGGAATCAAGTTCCCGCCACTGTCCCGGCCTGAGCGACTCGTCGCGCACTGATCCGATCGCAACACGCATCAGGCGTTGGACCGGATGCCCGATGCGGAGGAACATCTCCCGCACCTCGTGGGTCTTGCCCTCTCCGACCGCGATTCGCCACCACGAGTTCATCCCGGAAGCCGTGGGTCGCACCATGACCAACTCGTGCGGGACGACCCTGTGTCCTTCGAGCAGCGTGCCCCTCGCGAGCTTCGTCCGGTCGGTATCGTCCGGGACGCCCTTCACCTTGGCCAAATACTCGCGCAGCACGCCGTAACGCGGGTGCGCCACGCGCAGGGCGAACTCGCCGTCGTTGGTGAGGATAATGAGCCCTTCCGAGTGGTAGTCCAGACGCCCGACCGGAAAGAGGCGCTCGCCGATCTTCCTGCCGAGGAGGTCGAGGACCGTCGGTCGCCCCTCGGGGTCCTCGGTGGTAGTGACAACGCCATCAGGCTTGTAGAGCAGGATGTACCGAAAGGTCTCCGGCGGTTTCAGTCGCTTCCCGTCGACCTTAACGGAATCGACAGCCGGGTCCGCCTGGTCTCCCAGCGCGGCCCGTCGCCCATTCACGGTCACGCGGCCCTCGCGGATGAAGACCTCGGCCTCGCGGCGCGACGCCACGCCAGCCCGCGCAATCAGCTTTTGGAGCCTCTCAAGGCTCACTGGCACCTTCCCCGGAAACCTGTTCGACCTCCTCCGGCGTCGGTAGCGCCGAGAGGTCGCGCAGACCGAAGTGTACCAGGAACTCCTTGCTCGTCCGGTACAGCAGCGGCGTGCCTACGACCTGCTTGCGCCCAGCCACGACCACCAGCTTGCGCTCGACTAGCGTCCGGACCACCGCGGCCGAGTTCACGCCGCGCAGGAAGTTGATCTCGGGCATCGTGATCGGCTGGCGGTACGCGATCACGGCCAGAGTCTCGAGCGCCGCCTGCGAGAGTCGCGCCCGCGCCCGGTATCCCAGGTACTCCCGCAGCGCCCACTCGTGCTCGGATCGTGTCGCGAGCCGCCACCCTCCGGCAACGTGCTCGACCTGGAGGCCGCTCCCCTCCCCTTCGTGTCGGAGGCGGACGAATTCGATGGCCTCTTCGACCTGTCCTGGTTCGACGCCCTGTCCCGCAACAGCAACGAGCGCGTCGAGCATCACCGGTTCGCCGGCCACCGCGAGGATGGCTTCGACCATGGCGGCGAGGTGCTTGAGCTCAGGCATCGGTCAGGGCATCCATTGGGAGCGCCGTCCCCGTCGGCGTCAGGTAGATTTCGGCGAACGGCCGCCGTTGATGGCTCCTTGCCGTTCCGAGCCGGACCAGTTCGAGCGCTGCGAGCAACAGGGTTACGCTCTCCAAGCGGTCCGGTCGCGTCAGCAGATGCGAGAGCAGCGGGAAGCTGCGCTGTCTCCGGATGAGATCGAAGAGCTCGATGATCTTCTCGCGCACCGAGAAGCGGATAGGCTCGAGCTGAAGCGTCTGGGGGTGCTCGCGGACGTGCCGTTCGAGCACCTGCCTGAGCGCCCTCGACAACGCGAGCACGTCCACGTCCTCGAGGTCAAGCTCCACGTCTTCCGGCGCAGGAGGTGCGGCGAACCGCACCGCCTCGACCCCGCGGCGCATCTCGACCAGGCCGGCCAGCTCGGCCGCTGCCGCCTTCACCTTCTCGTACTCGACGAGCCGCTCGACGAGCTCCTGGCGCGGGTCCTTCTCCTCCCCCTCGTGGCGTGGGAGGAGCAGCCGCGACTTGATTAGAAGCAACCATGCCGCGTACACCAGGTACTCGCCCGCGATCTCGAGGTCCATCTCCTCCATTGCCCGCAGCGCTTCGTGGTACTGGGCGCAGATCCGGGCGATCGGGATGTCCCAGATCGAGACCTTCTCCTCCCGGACAAGGTGCAGCAGGAGGTCGAGCGGGCCCTCGAAAACCGGAAGGACCACCGAGGGGCGCAGCGGGGCCTCGCCGCCTACGACAGCAGGATCCATAGGAGTCCGGTCACGAACGGCCTCAGAATGATCCCCAGGAAACCCGTCCACAGCAGCGCGAAGAGGAGGAGGAAGCCGTACCGTTCGAGCTGAACCCACTGCCAGTGCAGACGAGGCGGCAGCAAGGCCCCAACGACGTGGCTCCCGTCCAGCGGAGGAATCGGGATCAGGTTGAAGACCGCCAGTACGATGTTGACGGTCGCCAAGGAGAAGAGAAGGTAGACGAGCGGCGCCGCGATCCCTCTCGCCCCAAGCGCGCCGTGCTCGAGCATCGCCATCAGCATCCCGCGAAACGAGGGCATCGACGCCTTGACCACGAGGAGAACACTCGTGACGACGATCGCCAGCACCAAGTTCGCAGCGGGGCCTGCTAGCCCCACCAGCGCCGGATCTCTGCGCTGGTTGCGAAGGTTACGGGGCACGAACGGGACCGGCTTTGCCCATCCGATGATAGGTGCGCCAACTGCCGCAAGCATCAGAGGAAAGAGGACCGTTCCAATCGGGTCGATGTGCTTCAACGGGTTGAGCGTGATTCGCCCGAGCCAGCGCGCCGTCGGGTCTCCGAGACGCTCTGCGACCCATCCGTGCGCCGATTCGTGCACCGAGATCGCAAGCGCAAACGCCAGCAGCTGGATGACGATCTCCGGCAGCCGCAGAACCAGGTTCTCCATCGCGCGGCAATGGTACCAGACGCAGCCGCTCTACTCGGACTCCTCGACCCCCACCCCGACCCGCCCGCCGTCATAGGCCGAAACACGAAAACGCCGGCCCCCGGGGTCCCGGACGATGAAGACTCGAATCAACTCTCTGCCGCCAGAGGGAGGCCCCTCCACCCAGGCGTTCTCGACGGCCAGTTCCAGCACCCGCCCGCCCAGGCGCAGCCGCACCGGTCGTTCCAGCGCACGGTGGCCGCTGAACCACTCGACTCCGGCCCCCGTCTCGACCCAACCTCGCCCCATCACCGTCTCGACCCGGCACGAGCACGGCCGCGATCTGCAATAATCGTCGCGGGGGAGACCCCGCTGAAGGGGCGGACCGAGATGTCCCGGCAATCCGGGAGGAGGTCGATGGTGCCTCGGCGTCTGGCGTCCAAGCTCATCGTGATCCTCACCTTCCTCGTCCTGATCGTGAAGGCCATCACGTTGTTCGTCAACGTCAGGGCTCAGGAGGCGCAGCTCCTGGACGGCATGACCCTCGGCGCCGACCAGCTCTCGCGGAGCATCACGGCCGCCACGTGGCAGATGATGGCTGCCGATCGTCGCGACGCGGCGTACTCCGTGATGCGCACGATCGCCGCCAAGCAGGGCGTCGACCGGATCCGCATGTTCAACAAGGACGGCGAGTTGATGTTCTCCTCCGAGCCCGAAGAACCCACGCTGGTGGACAAACGCGCCGAGGCCTGCAACCCGTGCCACTCGTCATCGAAGCCCCTCGTAAAGGTGGAAGTCCCGAACCGTGCCCGCGTGTACCGGGAGCACGACGGCCGGCGCAAGCTCGACATGATCACCCCGATCTACAACGAGGGCTCGTGCTCCTCCGCGCCGTGCCACGCCCACCCGCCCAATGTGAGCGTCCTCGGCGTCCTCGACCTGAGGTTGAACCTGTCACGCGTGGATCAGGAGATGAACTCGATCCGCTACAGGACGTTGCTCCTGACCGTATTCGAGGTCGGCCTCCTGAGCCTCCTCATCGTCTACTTCACGCGCCACTTCGTGGAGATCCCCATTCGCAGGCTCGGCGACGCCACTAAGGCGATCAGCGCGATGCAGCTCGACGAGCCGATCACGATAAGGTCGAGCGAGGAGCTCGATGAGCTTGCCCGTTCGTTCAACCTGATGCGCGAACGTCTGAAGGCCGCTATGGCCGAGAACGCCGACTTCACCCAGCACCTCGAGGCCAAGGTGGCCGAGCGCACGGCGCAGCTGAAGGTCGCGCACCAGAAGCTGATTCAGAGCGACCGTCTGGCATCGCTCGGTCAGCTCGCGGCCAGCGTTGCCCACGAGATCAACAACCCCGTCTCCGGAGTCCTCAACCTGTCGATGCTGATGCAACGGGTGCTCAAGGATGACGGCATCCCGCCGGGACGCATCGAGGAGTTCCGCCGGTACCTCTCCCAGGTTTCGACGGAGACGGCCAGGGTCGGCCGCATTGTTTCCGACCTGCTTTCGTTCTCGCGGCGCTCCAAGCCGCAAAGCACGATGGCGGACATCAACGGCATCGTGCGCACGACCGTCTCGCTTGTGTCGCACAAGCTGGAGCTCGCGAACATCGAGGTGGCCCTGGATCTTGCGGAGAGGCTGCCTGGACTCCGCTGCGACGCCTCGCAGATTCAGCAGGTGGTCATGAACCTCGTCATGAACGGAGCGGAGTCGATCAAGGGGCCGGGGCGCCTCACCGTCACCACGAGGCCGACCGCGAACCTGCGCGCCGTCACCCTGGAGGTCACGGACACCGGAACCGGTATCCCCGAGGAGCTCGTTCCCAGGATCTTCGACCCGTTCTTCACGACCAAGGAAGAGGGCAAGGGCGTCGGGCTCGGCCTCGCGGTGGTGTACGGAATCGTCGAGGCTCACGGCGGCGACATCGAGGTGGACAGCACGGTCGGACGGGGCAGCACGTTTCGCGTGATCCTCCCAATCGAACGCTCCGAGAGGCCCTCCGGCCGGAGCGGCTCGGGGAACGGGATCTAGCAGGTGGCCCTCATCGCCCTGGCGGCCGCAGGCGTCGTCGACGGCGAGGCTCTCGACGCGGCGGAGGTGTGTCTTGCCCGAGGGCTCGGGGCGACGGTTCATAGAGTCGGGCCACTTGACGAGCCCATGTACGCCTTTGACTGCGCGCGCGGACAGTACAGCTCGACCCTGATGCTGCGCGACGCGATCGCGCGGCGTCCGACGGATGCCGCCAAATTTCTGGTTGTGACCGAGAGGGACATCTTCATCCCGATGCTGTCGTTCGTGTTTGGGCAGGCGCAGCTCGGCGGCGCGGTCGCGATCCTCTCGCTGGCCCGCCTGCGCCTGGAGTTCTACGGACTTGGGCCCAACCGCGGGCTGTTCCTCAGCCGAGTGCGGAAGGAGACCCTGCACGAGGTCGGGCACACCTACGGACTGACTCACTGCGAAGACACGGGCTGCACCATGGCACTCTCCACCGGCGTCCGGCAGTTGGACGTCAAGGGTGGCGGGTTCTGCTCCGGCTGTGCGATCCTGCTGCGCGAAGCGCTGGGGTATGTGCCGCCGGAGGAAGCTTCGAACCTTCCTGGGGGTACGACGTGAGAAAGAACTGGGAAATCCTCGTCGTCGACGACGAAACGGTGATGCGCGAGTCGCTGGCCGCATGGCTGGCGGAGGACGGCTACACGGTGGATACCGCGGCCTCGGGCAAGGAGGCGGTCGTCCAGGCTGCGAAGAAGGACTACGCGATCTACTTCGTCGACCTCAAGATGCCCCCCGGCATGGACGGCATCGAGACGATGATGGAGGTGCGAAAACTCCGCGCCGAGGCGTCCGTCATCATCATGACCGCCTACGCGACCGTCGACACGGCGATCACGGCGATGAAGGAGGGCGCCCAGGAGTACGTCGTCAAGCCTTGTAACCCCGAGGAGATCTCGCTCTTGGTCGAGAGGATCATTAAGGTCAAGAACCTCCAGCGCGAGAACTTAATCCTGCGACAGAAGCTCGCCAGGCAGTACAGCTTCCACGACATCATCTCCAAGAACCCGAAGATGGCCGAGATCTTCGATCTGGTGCGCGAGGTCGCGACCCTGCGCAGCACGGTGTTGATCCAGGGCGAGAGCGGGACCGGGAAGGAGCTGATCGCGCGGGCCATTCATTTCTCCGGGGACCGCAGGGGTAAGCCGTTCATCGCGGTACCGTGCGCCGCCCTCGCGGAGAGCCTCCTCGAGTCAGAGCTCTTCGGTCACGAGCGGGGCTCGTTCACGGGAGCCGTCGAACGCCGGCGCGGGAAGTTCGAGCTCGCCGAGGGCGGCACGCTCCTCCTCGACGAGATCGGGGACATCTCCCCGAAACTGCAGGGGGACCTGCTGCGCGTCCTCCAGGAGCGCTCATTCTTTCGCGTGGGAGGCACCGAGGAGATCCACGTCGACGTGCGGGTGATTGCCGCCACCAGGGTCAACCTGCAGGAGGCGGTCGCGGCCGGGACGTTCCGCGACGATCTCTTCTACCGGCTCAACGTCATCAACATCCGCATCCCACCCCTGCGCGAGCGCCGCGAGGACATCCCCATGCTGGCCCACCACTTCCTCGAGAGGCTCTCGCACGAGCTGGGAAAGGAGGCGGCGGACATTTCGGAGGGCGCCCTCAGGCTGCTCCTCGACCAGGACTGGCTCGGCAACGTGCGCGAGCTTGAGAACGCAATCGAGCGGGCGCTGGTGACCGCCAAGGGACACGTCCTCACGGACGACGACTTCGCGTTCCTGCGGCGGGAAGCGGCCGCAGCGCCCGCCTGGAGCGCGCCGGACAACCTGTCCCTCGAGGAGATCGAGCAGCGGGCGATCGCGGCAACGCTCCAACGAACCGGCGGCAACATCAAGGAGGCCGCGGCAATCCTCGGCATCGACCGGTCGACGCTATACGATCACATCAAGAAGCACAAGATACCGCGGTAGCTCGCCGCACCTGACCTCCAACCCAAGGACATTCCTCAGATGCAGCGGCTTTAGCCGGACCGACGGTTCTGCTCGAACAGCCTTGGCGAATCGTTAGGGCCATTCTGTCCCTGGCAGCGCACGCACCTGATTTGGGCAAGGCTGACGTAAGGCGCTCGCCGGAAGCGGACCTTCTCGGACTGCCTGGAGTGGACCAGCCAGAGGATCTTGCGTCCGCTCGAAACCTACTCCGGTACCAAACGCTTTTCGCACGCCGTCCGGCCTGAGGCTCGGCGCGGCAGGGGGCCCCCTTCTCGGTTTTCTGGATCCCCGAGAACCGTCCGTCCTCCCGTCAAGAGCGCGCGGTACTCCTCGCAGGCGAGCGAGGCCTATCCCACGGCGTGGAGCGTGTGGCCCCAAACTACAGGGACTGATCGAGGCGCTGGCAGACCGCGGCAGGGAACTCGAACCTTCCGCCTGCCACCGCGGCGCCCAGGTCAGCAAAGAACACGGTCGTTCCCCGGTGTTTCACCACGATCTCCGCCACGCCAGGTGGGACGAGAAGAACTCGCTGAAGAGGTCAATCAGGCCATCGCGATCCAGGTACGAGGCAAGCCCTCGTTCGGCGCCTCCGCCGTCGGCCATGAGGCGGCTGCCAGCCGGGGAGGGTTCCGAGATGCGCACGTGCACCCAGTCCGACAGCCGCTGGGACTCGGCGTAGATCCAGCGCACCGCGTTCTCGGCCGGGATGAGGCCTGCGCGCATTACGGCGCCTACCGGCGCCCCGCTCAGTGTCGGCTCGACTCCCTCGAACAGCCAGCCGGCGCCGTATGGGTCCGCCGTGAGTTTCGCCGGGTTGGTGCGAAGGTAGAAGTTAGCCGCAGTGCTCTGCAGCGGGTTCGGGAAGACCATCTGGAGGTCCACGCCGTTGACCGTGAGCACCGCGACCGGCCGGTCGAGCGTCCGGGAGGTGACGAAGCCGATCTTCTGGACGTCCCCGATGACGTGGGCAAGGAACCCGTCAATGCCAACGTGGCAATGGCCGTCCTCGGCCACGTCCAGCCACATGTGGTTCGGTGTGTACGAGAGATGGCTCGGAACCCGGATCCCGTCCACGGTGAGCGGACGCGCCGCCGTGGGGCCGCGCCCGGACCCGGCCGGCGGCTCGGGGAGCCGGAGGCCCTCCGGATCGGCGTGGGCCAGGTAAGGCTCGCAGTACAGGTGGTCGTCAGAGTTGCACCGTGGGAGCAGTGCGTCACATGCCGGGATGTATTTGCGCACCGAGGCCGCGGCACAGTACTGCATGAGCGCGTCCTGCAGGAAGGGACAGCGCGTGTCGCCCGTCCCACCGGCGAGGTTCGAGGCCGCCGCGGGGCACGACACCCAGCTCAGCGACGAGCAGCGCTCGTCACCGCACGCGGTCGAGGTCTCAGCGATCAGCTTTCGAAATGCGGATGCCTGACAGAACCTCACGTTTGCGTCTTTGAGGAAAGGGCACCTCATGGCCGTACCCTGCCGCTTCTCGAGGTCGTCACTGACCCGGGGCCTTAGGGCTTCGGCTCGTGGTCCGGCTTCTCGCCGCCGTCCGCCATCGTCGTCCCCAGGCCGGGCACCAGGAAGGCGTGGTCGTCCCGCTGCAGCCCCAGATTCCATCGCCTGCTGAGCCGCACGGCGAATTCGCGGATGGCACCGAACCCCACGATCACGAAGCACAGCAGGGTCACAAAACCGAGAGCGATGTTGGTGAGATTGAGCCACACGGTCTTTGGATCACCCAAATCGATTCCGAGCACCCTCCACCTCCGTGGTTTCTCCGTCAGAGGCATCCCAATGTGCGACCGACCGTTATCTCAAGAAGCAAGGACCGTGCCGACGGACGGCTTCGCTCTCCAGAGTCTTGTTTCTCGTTGAATCTACGAGAGATGGACTTGTGCCAACGGCGCCGGACCAAGGAGCCGGTTTTCCCCTGTGGTAGGGATTTCCCACACGATTGTCGGGAATTCCTACACACCTCCTCGCGGCACATTGATCTCGCGGCCTGGGGCCCTCTCTTGCTAAGCTGTCAGCCGGAGACTGCAATGGTAGACCACGTCCTTGTTGGGGGCCTCGAACTCTACTGCGTCATCGGCATCCAATCCTGGGAGCGGCAGGTCAAGCAAAAGGTGCGCATCGACCTGGCGATGGCAGCCGACTGCCGTCCTGCAGGAGCCAGCGACGACGACGCTCTTGCCCTCGACTACAAGGCGGTCGCCAAGAGGGTGCAGCAGGTCGTCGAGGGATCCTCCTTCCGGCTCGTCGAGGCGCTCGCAGAGCGCATTGCAGTCGTGGTCCTGGCGGAGTTTCCCCGAGCGGAGACCGTGAGGATCCGCCTCTCCAAACCGGGCGCTGTGCGCTACGCCGAGAGCGTCGGCGTCGAGATCGAGCGGCGGCGCGAGGGTTCAGGCTCCTAATGCGCGCTTTCGTCGTGCTCGGCTCCAACATCGACCCGAGGCCGAACCTCGGCAGCGCTCTCGCGGAGCTCGCCCGCCGCTTCACGGTGCTGGCGGTCTCGCCCGTCTACCGGACAGCCCCGGTCGGCGACGCCGACCAGCCCGACTTCTGGAACCTGGCTGTCGAGATCGAGACCGGCGACTCCCCCGAAACCGTGCACGCTGCGCTGCATGAGATCGAGGCTCGCCTCGGAAGGCGGCACGATCCGGCGCGCCCATTGGGGCCCCGGACCGCGGACCTCGACCTCGTTCTCGTCGACGGCCTCGCGGGCCGTTTCGGCGGGCTCGAACTTCCCTCTCCCCTGATCGAGCGCGTCTCGTTCGTCGCGGTGCCGCTCGCCGACCTCGCGCCCGACCTTCGCCCGCCGGGGTTCTCACTCACGCTGCGCGACCTCGCCCTCGCGGCCGTGGCCGGCGACAAGTACCCCCCCCAGCGCCTAGACGTGGAGCTTCGCCCGTGAGCGCCGTCAAGGTTGCCCTGGTAACGGGCGGCGCGGTGCGATTGGGCCGTGCCATCGTCACCGATCTCGCCGGCGCCGGATGGACCGTGGCGTTCACCTACCGGAGTTCGGCCGTCGCGGCGAGCGAGCTTGCCGCGACGCTCGGGCAGCAAGGCGCCCGTACCGTGACGATCGAAGCCAATCTCGACACCGCCGAATCCTGGTCCTCGATCGCGGCGCGCGTACAGTCGGAGTTGGGTGGCCTCGACGCCCTGGTCAACAGCGCCGCGGTCTTCCCTCGGACGCCCTTTGACGAGCTCACGCCGGCTCGCTTCGCAGAGGTGATGCGAACCAACCTCGAAGCTCCGGTCTTTCTCGCACAGGCGTGCGCCAGGATGCTGAGACAACGCCGCGGTGCCGTCGTCAACATCGCCGACATCTACGGCAGCTTCCCTCTGAGAGAGCACTTGGCGTACTCGGTGTCCAAGGCCGCCTTGATCGCGGCGACACGCTCGCTGGCCGTCGATCTCGCCCCCGAGGTGCGAGTCAACGCAGTCGCGCCCGGTATCGCGATGTTCCCGGAAGGGTACGACCAGCCGACCCGCGAGCGTCTCCTCGCCAGGACGCTGCTCCGGCGAGAGGGAGGCGCGGCGGAGATTGCGCGCGTCGTGCGCTTTCTCATTGAAGGCGCCGAGACCGTCACCGGCCAGATGATCACCGTCGACGGCGGACGGACGCTTGTACTCTAGCGGCAGCAAAGAAGTGAGACGTCAAAGGTCAATAGGGGTATGCACTTGACTCC
>PMLC01000116.1 GCA_003158745.1 Acidobacteriota bacterium | reverse complement strand
GCGGGGAAGGAAATTCGGCGTATCGTGTCTTCCCTTTGACCTTTTGCGTTTGCTCTTTTCCCTTTCCTGGTCGAACCTTCGAACGGTATTTGGCTCCTCTGCTCCTCGGCCCCTCCGCTCCTCTGCGAGCCTTTTCGGACCCCAGGCCCCTCTGTCTCTCTGGCGGAGCGAGTCTTCACTTCTGGTGGGCCTTCAGCTCCTCTTCGGACACGTCGCGGACGTGCTGGGCGAAGTACCAGTGGTGGCCCTCGGGGTCCTCGGCGCCATAGCGCCGGTCGCCGTAGAACTGGTCCTCCGGCGGGGCGAGGATCGTGGCACCCGCGGCCTTCGCCCGCGCGAAGTGGGCGTCGACGTCGTCCACGTAGACGTGGAGGCTCTGCGTGACGTGTCCGACGTGCTTGGGGTTCCGGTACTGCGGCCCCGGGCAGCCCATCATGACGAGCCCGTCGCCGATCCTCATCTCCGCGTGGTTCACCTTGCCGTCGGGACCGTTCATGCGCAGGCTCTCGCGCAGGCCGAATGCGTCCGCCAGCCACTTGATGGCGGCAGCAACGTCCTCGTACAGAAGGTAGGGCGTGACACGAGGGGTGTTCTCGGGCGGGTTCGACGGCATGGCAGCACCTCCGCTCGTAGAACCGGGCAGTCGGAGGCATTACTCCCGTCCGGGTACCGCCGGTAGCGGATTGCTGCAGCAGAGGGGCAGAGGAGCGGGGGAGCAGAGGAGCAAGAAACCGCTGGTGGGTTCATACGTTCGGACGTTCGAAGGTTCCGTGAGAGGTAAAAGGGGAAGGGCCAAATGAAAGGCAAAACCCGGGATTGACCCTTGCCGTGTCGTGTCTTCCATTTGACCCTTTACGTTTGCCCTTTTCCCTTTCCTGGTGGAATCCTCGAACTGTCGTCGCCCCTCTGCTCCTCAGCCCCTCCGCTCCTCTGCTTGCTTTGACCGGGAGGTTGCGAATCGGTATAACCCGAGTTATACTCATCCCGTGAAGACCGCGATCTCGATTCCGGATGAGGTGTTTGTCCAGGCGGAGGCGGAGGCGAGGCGACTCGGCGTGTCCCGCAGCGGGCTCTATGCCAAGGCTGTCGCCGAATTCGTGGCGCGCAACCGCGGCCTCGGGGTGCGCGAGGCGCTCGACTCCGTGTACGCAAGCGAGGACTCAAAGGTGGACGAGGCGCTGGCGCGGATGCAGGCCGCGAGCCTGCTGGACGAGACCTGGTGATCCGCCGCGGCGAAGTCTGGTGGGCCTCGCTTCCCGACCCGACCGGCTCAGGGCCGGGCTACCGCCGCCCGGTTCTTGTAGTCCAAGCCGACGAGTTCAACGAGAGCCGGATCCGGACCGTGGTGGTGGCGGCGTTCACCTCGAACCTCCGCCTCGGCGCCGCCCCCGGGAACGTCCTCTGCCGCCGCTCCGACACCGGCCTGCGCAAGGACTCGGTGGTCAACATCTCCCAGCTCCTCACCCTCGACAAGTCTCTCCTCTCCGCCCGCATCAAGGCCCTGCCCGCGTCCGTCATGCACTCGGTCGAAGCCGGCCTCCGGTTGGTCCTTGGGCTCTGACGGCAGCAGAGGGGCAGAGGAGCAACAGAGCCGGACACGGCCGGCCGCTCCCTTTCCGCTCGGTTTTTCGGCCCTCGGCGCGCTTGGCAAGTTGTGAGTCGATGAGGCTGCCGGGGCTACGGCCGCGGACAGACCTCGTCGAAGTTTCGAGGTCGGGGTGCTCGAGGGCTTCACCCTGGTTTCGCGAAGCGTCGCGGGCTCGCGCACGAGGGGAGGCATTCGAGCAAGAGCCAGGCGTGCCAAGAGGATCCCCTAGCGCAAGAATCAGCGAGCAGTTCTCGGGTGTTTCTTGAGGTGTGCCATCTCGAAAGCTCGAGCAGCCTCTAGCACAACGGTGGACATCATGTCGAGGCGTCCTTCCTGCTCTTTCTCGCTGTATTGGAAGGTAATGATCGCTCTTGTCCCTGCCCAGCGGTGTCTCGGACTTCTTCCGAACTGCTTCTCGCATTCCCGGAGCACTTTCTCCTGGTTGGGATATCCTTTGAACTTCAGGACGACGTTCAACAAACGGTTTTGCCAGAAATAGTAACGAATGGTCTCGAGTTTTGCATCGCCGAACGTCGTGTCTTCCTTTGGATTCACGTAGGTGTCCATACCTCCGAATAGCTCGTCCTCATTTCCTGCGAAGGTCCACCCGGCGGGGACCGGCGCGCCCCACGCGAGGCCACGAAAACCTTCAGGGGGTTCATGTACCGCTCGGCAGCCGACGATCGTCAGGGCAGCGATGATGGGGAGGGCGAAAATCGGGCCTCTCACAGTCCTTTCCCTTGGTGTTTTCGCAGACCTGCCGCGGAGCGTGTCCGTGCGGCACGCTGTGCAGCGGCGGGTACCTCGGGCGCGGGTTTAGTAATGTCGCAGCCTACACCTACTGTTCCTTAAGGGGCGACTGGGTCGATCCTGAGGTTGTGGCCTCTGCAGGGAAGTGGCGACACAAGCCCGACAGACTCAACTTCAAACCGGTCGCGGTGTACCTCGAATAAGGCGTCAAGCTCGCCGGCTCGTAGGCTCCCCGTCACCCACGGAAGCCACGAAGAGTCTTTCATGCCGTTGGGTGGACCTCTGATTGCTCCGAGGCCGCGGGGCCCCAAGAGCGGATCATCACCTCTAGCCATTCCAAACTGCGCGGGGGTGGGGGCCAAACCCGCCCCTGGGGCGGAGGCTCGCCGGAGCCCGAGGGGCAAGAAGACAGCCTCCAGGCAGTGGAAGCAGGTCATGTCCTGCTCTGCGGGGAATCGACATAGGTAGGCCCTC